>CAYPSH010000016.1:0-13972 GCA_964413445.1 uncultured Acetatifactor sp. | reverse complement strand
ACGGCGCAGATATTCCTCTGACTGTTGTGGGTATCGTCATGAAAATGTTTGCTATTGCGATTGCCTTTGTCGTTGGTGTGGCGGCAGGCTGCCAGCCTATTGTCGGATATAATCAGGGCGCAGGCCGACTCGACAGGGTAAAAGAAATTTACAAAAAGATGATGATGACAGAAGTGGTGATCGGACTTGTCGCAACTCTTTGCTTTGAATTGTTCCCGATACAGCTGATCAATCTGTTCGGCAGTGACAACGGAGTGCTCTACAATGAGTTTGCTGTGCTGGCTTTCCGGATTTACTTATCAACCATGACTTTGTGTGCGGTTCAGAAGGCATCCAGCATTTTCCTGCAGTCGATCGGAAAACCCCTGCCTTCCATGGTCTTATCCCTTGCCCGTGATTTTGTGCTGCTGGCGCCTCTGTGTATCCTTCTTCCGATCCGCTTTGGCGTGGTAGGTCCTCTGTATGCGGCTCCCATTGCAGATGTGGTCTGTCTTGTGATCACAGTCCTTGTGATCGCACATACCTTCCGGAAAATGGGTATCATCCGTCAGGAGGAAAGAACTGCCGCAGCTGCATATGCGGTTGCAGAGCAGGATGCCTGATCCGTGACTTGCTTTGAAATTGTTTGCATGTTATAATGTACAAACTTTATTCAATGCAGGAAAGGAACCGAAAAAATGGAGTTTATCAGAGAAAAAGGGAAGGGTATCGCATTATGCCTCATCATTGCAGCTCCTTCCTGGTTTTTGGGAAAGAAATTTCCGGTGGTGGGAGGTGCCGTCATAGCGATTCTGGCGGGAATGATCGTGGCACTCTTCCTGAAGGACAAGAAGGATTTCGAGGGCGGCATTAAATTTACATCCAAAAAAATCCTGCAATGGGCAGTGATCCTTTTGGGCTTTGGCCTGAACCTTAATGTCATATTGGAGACAGGGAAGCGGTCTCTTCCGATTATTGTCAGCACGATCACCACATCCCTGGTGATAGCGTTTGTGCTCCACAAGCTGATGCGCATCCCAGGAAAAATCTCCACGCTGGTCGGCGTGGGATCTTCCATCTGCGGCGGCTCTGCCATTGCGGCGACAGCTCCCGTGATCGATGCAGATGATGAGGAGGTGGCGCAGGCGATTTCCGTGATCTTCTTCTTTAATGTCCTTGCCGCATTGCTTTTCCCGGCTTTCGGTAAGCTGATCGGATTTGACATGACGAGCGGGGAGGCATTCGGCATTTTTGCGGGAACGGCGGTCAACGATACCTCCTCCGTGACGGCGGCTGCCTCCACCTGGGACAGTATGTGGAATCTGGGGAGCGAGACCCTGGATACCGCAGTGACGGTCAAGCTGACCAGAACCCTGGCGATCATTCCCATCACGCTCTTCCTTGCCCTGTTCCGCACCCGCAGGGAAAAGCAGAATGGTCAGGAGGGGAAAAAGGTCAGCTTAAAACAGATCTTCCCGTTTTTTATCCTGTATTTTATCGCGGCGAGCATCATTACCACCGTTGCCCTCTCACTGGGGGTGGATGCGGGTGTCTTTGACGGCGTAAAGCAGCTGAGCAAATTTTTTATTGTGCTTGCGATGGCAGCTATCGGATTGAATACGGATATCGTGAAGCTGGTGAAAACAGGCGGGAAACCGCTTGTGATGGGCTTTTGCTGCTGGATCGGCATTGCCTTTGTAAGCCTTGCAATGCAGAAATTGTTGGGGATCTGGTGACAATTCAAATTCAAAAGCTCTCGTCTCAAAAAGCGAAAGAAAAATAAGACGGCACGGGGTTATTCCTGTGTCGTTTTTGTCGATGCAAATCTTGAAACTTGAAAGATTTCAAAATTGTGGCATAATATTTATTGTTGTGGGTGATCTGAGCCCAAACAGGTTCCGGAACGGAAGGAGAGAAGGAAATGACGGAAAATATTGAGGTCTTTACACAGAGCAGTATCAGGATCAGGGATCGCAGCAGGACGATCTACATAGATCCCTTCCAGATGAGTGAGGAACCGAAGGATGCAGATTACATTCTTATCACACATGACCATTATGATCATTTCTCCCCGGAAGATATCAAAAAAGCTGCAACAGGCAATACTGTGCTGATCGTGCCTGAGAAGATGGAGGCCAAGGCGCAGGAAGCGGCAGACATGGTGGGCAGGATCCTTACGGTGAAGCCCGGCGTCTACCGCGAAGTGAACGGGTTTGAGTTTGAGACGATACCGGCATACAACATCCTGAAGCCTTTCCATCCGAAGAGTGCGGAATGGGTAGGTTATATCCTGCGGGTGGATGGAAAGCGCATTTATGTCGCGGGGGATACGGATGCGACGAAAGAGGCAAAAGCCGTAAAGTGCGACATCGCGCTTGTCCCTGTCGGCGGTACCTATACCATGGATGCCAGGAAAGCTGCGGAACTGGTGAACATCCTCAGGCCGGATGTCGCGATACCGACACATTACGGCACCATCGTCGGAAAGCCGGGCGACGGCGAGGAATTTGCAAAATATGTAAAGGGACCTGTCAAAACAGAACTCAAGCTGAAATTCTGACCAGGGCAGAAGATGGATTGGGCAGGCAAAAAAATAAGGAGAGACAACCGACGGATGCACTATAAGGCAATTTTATTTGATATGGACGGCACGCTGGTGCCGATGGACAACGATGTCTTTACAACGGGCTACTTTAAGGGCCTTTGCAAAAAGCTGGCGCATTTCGGGATGGAATCCCGGGCGCTTGTTGACGCTGTCTGGACAGGCACAAAGGACATGGTCTTAAACGACGGCACGAGAAGTAACGAGGAGGCTTTCTGGAAGAAGTTCTGTCTTGTCACCGGTCTTACGGAGGAACCTGTCAGGAGCGAAGCTCTGGACTTCTACGAAAACGAGTTCAGAGAGGCCAAAATCTATACCGGCGACAATCCGCTGGCGGTGAGGGCAGTCAAAGCAGCCAGAGAGAAGGCGGAACAGGTGGTGCTGGCCACCAATCCTCTCTTTCCCATGGTGGGACAGCGGACACGCATGGCCTGGGTGGGGCTGAAGGAGGAGGACTTTGACCTTGTGACATGTTACGAGTCGGACAGCTTCTGCAAGCCAAACCCCGCCTACTTTGTGTCCGTATGTGAGCGGATCGGCCTGTCCCCGGAGGATTGCCTTATGATCGGCAACGACGAGAACGAGGACATGTACGCGGCAAGCCTCACGGGAATGGACTGTTTCCTGGTCACGGACTGTATGATAGAAAGCAGGGAACACCCCTGGAGGGGCAAAAGGGGCACTTTCAGGGAAATGGTGGAGATGCTGGAAAAGCTTTAGCAAACTTTCTGTGAAAGCAGATTGAAAGTCCTATAAATTTATGTTAGAGTATAGATGGTTATGGTTGCCCGTCAGGGTGTCCATGCCATTTTGCATGTTTTTTTGACTGCAAAGATCAGTTAATTGATAATTCAGGACCCCCCGCGGATCTGACAGGGGCGGTATCTTTTGTGAGGAGACCGGAGAGATGGAACAGTATAAGCAGGAATTTATTGAATTTATGGTGGACAGCCGGGTGCTGAAATTCGGCGAGTTT
The DNA here is from genome assembly GCA_964413445.1 of uncultured Acetatifactor sp. Lineage (GTDB taxonomy): Bacteria > Bacillota > Clostridia > Lachnospirales > Lachnospiraceae > Acetatifactor. Next base: position 10,415 of record CAYPSH010000016.1, on the reverse strand, counting down.
ACCTTAAAGAGCGGCAGAAAGTCCCCGTTCTTTATGAATGCGGGCGCCTATGTGACAGGAAGCCAGCTAAAGAAGCTGGGCGAGTATTATGCGAGGGCGATCCACGAGAATTTCGGGGATGATTTCGATGTGCTCTTCGGACCGGCCTACAAGGGAATCCCCTTAAGCGTGGCGACCACCATTGCCTACAGCGAGCTGTACGGCAAGGACATCCGCTACTGCTCCAACCGCAAGGAGGAAAAGGATCACGGAGATGTGGGGATCCTGTTGGGAAGCAATCTAAAGGATGGAGACAGGGTGGTCATCATCGAGGATGTGACGACCTCCGGAAAGTCCATTGAGGAGACCTATCCCATCCTCAAGGCGCAGGGGGATGTGGAGATCAAGGGTCTGATGGTTTCCTTAAACCGGATGGAGAAGGGACTTGGCGGAAAGATCAGTGCACTTGCTGAGATAAAAGAGAAGTACGGCTTTGATGCTCACGCAATTGTAACCATGAAAGAAGTAATAGAGCATCTGTATAACAGACCTTACAAGGGACAGATTTACATTGATGACACATTAAAGGCGGCGATTGATCAATATTATGAGACATATGGTGCATGATGAGAAAATGAGTGAAATGAATGATGTCCTGGTGACAGGAGAAAAAAGACAGAAAGGGAGTAAAAGTATGGAACAGAAGGTTTATAAGGTGATGAAGGGAGCCGGTGCTGCCAATATCGCTGTAGGGATCATTACCCTGGTGGTGGGGCTCGTGACGGGAATTCTTCTGATCGTTACCGGCGGGAAACTGCTCGCTGAAAAATCCAAAATTTTATTTTAAGAGTTAGGAGTCGTTACGGGCATTTTCCCGAGGGGTGCAGCTGCCTTCGGGAAGGTGCCCTTTTAGAGTTTTTATGAAGAAAAGAAAAGGCTATATTTTTACAAACAAAAGACATTCTAACCGTGGGATCATGGCGGCTGTCCTGGGGCTCATCAGCCTTGCCTCGCTGGGGATAGTAGTTTTCTTCTCCTATCAAAGCGGCGGTGCGGCACCGACAGGATACGGCTTTACGGGGGTTCTTGCGCTGCTTTTCTCCTTCACAGGCCTGGTGCTGGGGATACTTACGGTCAGGGATAAAAATTATTACAGGCTGTTTCCGGTGCTTGGGGTACTCCTTAACCTGGCGGCGCTGGCGGAGATCAGCCTTATCCTGTATGCAGGCGCGAATTTGTAAACTGTTAAGAAATCAGAAAGGAACAGATAAAATAAAATGGAAGATCGGACGATTTCAAAGAACGCAGAGAATGCGGAAGTAAATCAGGATAACACGCAGATCCTTGAGGAGCGCTACAGTCTTGTGACAGAGCGCATCAGGGAAGTGGGGAGCGATACTTTTGAGAAAGCGGAGCTGAAGGCTTACTTTGACAGTGTCGCGGCATTTTTGCAGCTCTGCGACAGGGAGCGGAGCTTTCTTAAGGAGGGCGGACTGAAGGAGGCTTCGGTGGAGGAGCTTGCAGCGCACAATCACGCCCTGTATGCGGACATCCTGCCGGATCATTATGAGGAGAGCTACGCAAACCCGGCATTCGCGGTACATAAGCTTGGCGGGTACGGGCAGGTGCTCTCCGCCATCTATGCCAAAATGCGCGAGATCATCGGCTTTGTCTATGAGGAAAATCTGGAGGAGATCGTGATCCGCATGGAGCTGTTTGACGAGGTCTATACGGCGTTTACCTACGAGTGGAAGGAGAACGGCGCCCTCCCTTCGGCGGAGAGCATAGAGGAGATCCTCTATTGGTTCTTAAGCGACTATTCCGACCTGTTCGCGGAGGAATATGTGAGCGGCCTGGTCGTGACGGAAGACTGTTTTGCCGTGAAGCTTGTGATGGACAGTGATCTGGACGATGTGCGCTATCTGTATGCCTACGGCGAGTATGTCAGTGAGAGTGAGATTGAGACGGCAAAGTATCTTTCCGGACTCCCGGAAGAAACGATCCGCACCATGGCTGACACCTACACGGAAGGATACCGCAAGGGGTTTGAACTGGCGGGCATCGATCTCTCCAAAAAGACCATCGTCGGCCTGATCTACAAGCTGGGCTTTGAGCGGATGATGCGCAGGGCGATTGAAAATTTTGAAAAGCTTGGCTTAAAGGGAGTCACCCGCAGGGGAAGGGGAGGCTTTGCCGGAGGTGCGGCAAACAGGCAGTACACCTACGACCACAAGGACGACCTGGCGCTGTCTCTGGATAAAAACTTTGCGACCCGGAGACTGGAGGCAAGACGCACCGCCTTTGAAAAATATAAAAAGGAGGCGAGGGGCTACGCAGGCCCTGCTGTCGTGGAGACCTTCGGCGAGGCGGATTTCAATCCCGTCAACAAGCCGGAAGCTGTCCGTATGCCCGAGGAAAAGAATAAGCAGTGGCTGGAGATGATGAACGGACTCAGGCAGATCCAGAGAGATTATATTATAGAAGAAGAGCGCAGCTTTACCATCATCGCCTTCCCGGTGCCGGAGATCGGACCGGTATTTGAGGAGCTCTTTGACGAGACGATCCGCATCAACACCCTGGACTATATGCTCTACCGCGATGTGCAGCAAAAGCTGATCGATGTGCTGGATACGGCGGATTACTGCGAGGTAAAGGGAAGCGGGGACAACCGGACTGACTTAAGGGTCAACCTCTGGAAGCTGAAGAACCCTGCTAAGGAGAGCATCTTTGAAAACTGCGTGGCAGATGTGAACATTCCCGTGGGGGAAGTGTTTACCTCCCCTGTGCTGGAGGGGACAAACGGCCTTCTGCATGTGACAAGGGTATTCTTAAACGGGCTGGAATACAGAAATCTTGCGATCACGCTGGAAAACGGCATGGTAAAGGACTATACCTGCGACAATTTTGAGACGGAGGAGGAGAACAGGAACTTCATCCGGGAAAACATTCTCTTTCGGCATGACACCCTGCCGATAGGTGAGTTTGCCATCGGCACCAACACCACAGCCTATGTGGCGGCAAGGAAACTTGGGGTGGAGGCAAAGCTGCCCATCCTGATCGCGGAGAAGACGGGGCCTCACTTTGCACTGGGCGACACCTGCTATTCCCACTCGGAGGATGTGGTGGTCCACAATCCTGACGGCAAGGAGATCGTGGCAAAGGAAAATGAGAAGTCAGGACTCAGAAAGACAAAGCCCGCAGAGGCATATTTCAACTGCCACACAGACATCACCATCCCCTACGACGAGCTTGGTGAGCTGGCGGCGGTGAAGAAGGACGGCACCAGGATCGTCATCATAAAGGACGGGAGATTCGTGCTTCCCGGCACAGAACCCCTGAATGAGGCATTCGGTTCCTGACCGCGGGAAAAATAGAGTTGCATATGGGTTGTAATTTTAGTACACTGTAACTGACGATAAGAAAGAGCAAAATAAAGGAGGACATCATGGCGCAAGAGGAAAAGAAACCGATCGTCGGCATCGTAATGGGAAGTGATTCCGACATGCCGGTCATGGCAAAAGCAGCGGATATTCTGGAGGAACTGGGCATCCCCTACGAGATGACCATCATCAGCGCACACAGGGAGCCTGATGTGTTCTTTGCATATGCGAAGGGTGCGGAGGAAAAGGGACTGAAGGTGATCATTGCGGGCGCGGGCATGGCGGCTCATCTGCCCGGCATGTGCGCGGCGATCTTCCCGATGCCCGTCATCGGCATCCCCATGCACACCACTTCTCTGGGAGGGAGAGACTCGCTGTACTCCATCGTACAGATGCCCTCCGGGATCCCCGTGGCCACGGTGGCCATAAACGGAGGAGCAAACGCAGGTCTTCTGGCCGCCAGGATTCTTGCAACCTCAGATAAGGAGCTTCTTGAGAAGCTTAAAAATTACAGTGAAAAGCTGAAAAACCAGGTGATAGCGAAGGACGAAAAGCTGAAGGAAGTGGGCTATAAGGCGTATATGGGTTCCTGAAAACGGGATCTACATTGCAAACGGTTTGCGGGTTACGGAAAGGCAGGATAGGAAAATGGATTACAAAAAAGCAGGAGTGGACATTGAGGCAGGCTACAAGTCTGTTGAACTGATGAAGGAATATGTAAAGAGAACCATGCGCCCCGAGGTGATGGGGGGCATAGGCGGATTTTCGGGGGCTTTCTCCCTGGATGGGATCAAGAACATGGAGAAGCCGGTCCTTCTGTCCGGCACCGATGGTGTGGGAACCAAGATCAAGCTGGCCTTCCTCATGGACAAGCATGACACGGTCGGCATCGACTGCGTGGCCATGTGCGTCAACGACGTGGCATGTGCAGGCGGAGAGCCTCTGTTTTTCCTGGATTACATTGCGTGCGGCAAGAACTACCCCGAGAAGATCGCAGCCATCGTGAGAGGCGTAGCGGCAGGGTGCAGGCAGGCGGGCGCGGCCCTGATCGGCGGCGAGACGGCGGAGCATCCGGGGCTGATGCCGGAGGATGAGTATGACCTTGCGGGATTTGCGGTGGGTATCGCCGACGAGAAGAACCTGATCACCGGAGAGAACATTAAGCCGGGCGATGCGCTGATCGGCATTGCGTCATCCGGTGTTCATTCAAACGGCTTTTCACTGGTCCGCAAGGTATTTGAGATGACGAGGGAAAGCCTGGATACTTATTATGACGAGCTGGGTGCCACTCTGGGTGAGACCCTTCTTACTCCCACAAAGATTTATGTGCTGGCGCTGAAGGCGATCAGGGATGCCGGCGTGGTCATAAAGGGCTGCAGCCATATCACAGGCGGCGGCTTCTATGAGAACATTCCCAGAATGCTCCCCGAGGATATCCATGCTGTGGTGGTGAAGGACAGCTATGAGATCCCTCCCATCTTCAAGCTCCTTCAGGAGAAGGGAGATATTGCGGAGCAGATGATGTACAACACCTACAATATGGGACTTGGCATGGTGCTGGCAGTGGACCCTGACGATGTGAAGAAGACCCTTACGGCAGTGAGGGCAGCGGGCGAGAGAGCTTATATTGTCGGACACTGTGAGGCCGGAGAAAAGGGAGTTACCTTATGTTGAGGACAGTAGTCTGCGTATCCGGGGGCGGCACGAACCTGCAGGCGATCCTGGATGCCCTGGACGAAGGAAAGATAACAAACACAGAGATCATTGCGGTGATCAGCAACAATGCCGGGGCGAAGGCGCTAAAAAGGGCGGAGGATCACAATATCCCCGGCATCCTCATGTGCCCGAAGGATTATGCGGACAGGGAAGCCTTCAACGCCGCGTTCACGGAAAAGCTGACGGAGCTTTCCCCGGATCTGATCGTGCTGGCGGGCTTTCTTGTGAAGATCCCGGAGGAGACGGTGGAGAGGTTCCCAAACCGTATCATCAACATCCATCCCTCCCTGATCCCTTCCTTCTGCGGCGTGGGCTGCTATGGGCTTAAGGTGCATGAGAAGGCTCTGGAGCGCGGGGTAAAGATCACGGGCGCCACAGTGCATTTTGTCAATGAGGGAATGGATGAGGGCCCCATCATCGCCCAGAGGGCGGTGGCGGTCGAGAACGGCGACACCCCGGAGATCTTGCAGCGCCGGGTCATGGAGCAGGCGGAGTGGATCCTGCTCCCGCAGACGATCGACGACATTGCAAACGGACGTATCACAGTGAAGGATGGCAAGGCAGTCAGGGAGGCTATATGAAGGTTTTGATCATAGGCGGCGGCGGGCGCGAACATGCGATCGCAGTCAGCATGAAAAAGAGTAAGAGGGTAGACAGGATCTACTGTGTGCCGGGGAACGCCGGTATCGCACAGATCGCGGAGTGCGAGCCGGGGATCGGCGTGATGGAGTTTGACAAAATTGTAAATTATGCAAAAGAGAAAGAGGTCGATCTGGTCTTTGTGGCACCGGATGACCCGCTGGTGGGAGGTCTGGTGGACGTGCTGGAGGCCGAGGGCTTCCGCGTGTTCGGGCCGAGGAAGAATGCGGCGATCCTGGAGGGCAGCAAGGCTTTCTCCAAGGATCTGATGAAGAAATATCATATCCCCACGGCTGCCTATGAGACCTTTGACGATCCCGAGGCAGCTCTCGCGTATCTCGGGACGGCGAAGTTCCCCATCGTGCTCAAGGCGGACGGCCTTGCTCTGGGCAAGGGAGTGCTGATCTGCAACACACTTTCGGAAGCGGAGGCAGGCGTGAAGGAGATCATGCTCGACAAGCACTTCGGAAGCGCGGGAAACAGGATGGTCATCGAAGAGTTTATGACCGGGCGTGAGGTTTCTGTTCTCTCCTTTGTGGACGGAAAGACTATCAAGCCCATGACCTCCGCCCAAGACCACAAGAGGGCAAAGGACGGCGATGAGGGCTTAAACACCGGCGGCATGGGCAATTTCTCCCCCAGTCCCTTTTACACGGAGGAGGTGGATGCCTTCTGCCGGAAATATATCTACCAGCCCACGGTGGACGCCATGCGCGCGGAGGGCAGAGAGTTCAAGGGGGTTATCTTCTTTGGGCTGATGCTGACACCGGAGGGACCGAAGGTTCTGGAGTACAATGCCCGCTTCGGGGATCCTGAGGCGCAGGTGGTGCTCTGCAGGATGAAGAATGATATCATGGATGTGGTGGATGCCTGTATCGACGGGACGCTCGATAAGATAAATCTGGAGTTTGAGGACAACGCGGCGGTCTGCGTGGTGCTGGCTTCGGACGGGTATCCGGTTTCTTACGAGAAAGGTTTTGAGATCAGGGGTCTTGAGAACTTTGAGGGAAAAGAGGATTACTACTGCTTCCACGCCGGGAGCAAATTCGACGAAAAGGGCAGGATCGTCACAAACGGCGGGCGTGTCCTTGGCGTGACCGCAAAGGGAGAGACTTTAAAAGAAGCCAGGCGCAAGGCCTACGAGGCAACGGAGTGGGTGACATTTGAGAACAAGTATATGCGCCACGACATCGGAAAGGCGATAGATGAGGTATAAGCTATTTTCAGCATAAAGAGAACGACAGCAAAAGAGTATTACAAGACAAAAAACGGGAGGATAAATAGTATATGAAGAGACATTTAGGGGTGGGGGCTTTTGCCCTTGTGCTTGTGGCGTTCCTGGCATTGTTTGCGGACGGTTTTTCCATGGTAAGCCGCGCAGAGGGACAGGGGAAGGTGACGGCATCCAGCGCTAAGATCAGAAAAGAGGCGTCAAGCGCCAGCGAGATGGTCGGAAGCGCCTCGCAGAACCAGACGATCACCATCTCAAGCTCTGTACAGGGCAGTGACGGTTATACCTGGTATCAGGTGACAGTGGACGGCGTGACCGGCTATATCCGCTCTGACCTGGTTTCTGCATCCGGCGATATCACCGAGTCCGCGACAGGCGTGAGCACGGCTACGGTGGATGTGACTGCGGTGAATCCTGTCAGCGCAACTGTGACAGGCGGACAGTCGGTGAGAGTCAGAAGTGATGCCTCGACCACAAGCCAGATCGTGACAACGGTCGCAAGCGGAACCGCACTCACGATAACCGGCCAGGCAACCGGAACAGACGGAAAAGTCTGGTATCAGGTGAACTTTATTTCAAACGGCACTACTGTGGAGGGCTTTATCAGAAATGACTTTGTCAATCTGTCAGAGGAGCCCACTCCCGCCACAGAAGGGGAAACGCCTGCGGAGGGCGGTGAGGCTGCGGAGCCTGAGGCGACGGAAGAGCCGGAGGAACAGAAGGCCTACGAGACAGTGCTTCAGGACGGCGACTGGTACCTTGTGGTGACGGACACAAACGAAGGCTATGTGATCCAGGATATCTTTGACAGTATGAAGAACAACCAGGAGGAGTACGCAAAGCTGGAGAAAAAGGCAAAGAAAGAGAAGACAGTGATCGCACTTCTCGTTGTCTTCCTGATCGCGGCGGTTTCCGGTGTGATCTTCCTGTTCATGAAGCTGAAGGATCTGGAGGATACAAGATATTTTAACGAAGTGGAGCGTGAAACCCTGAGAAGAAGGGCACCCCAGGGCAGGCAGAACGTGATGCCGACTGTGGGAGAAGGCAGGCAGGGCACAAGGCCTGCAGCCGGAAAACCTGCGGGGACAAACGGCGGACAGAGCACAAAAGCAGCCGGACAGAGCGCCGCGCAGGCAAAGGCAAGGGCCGCAGCGCAGGGAAATGACAGACAGAGCGCAAAAGCAGCCGGACAGAGTGCCGCGCAGGCAAAGGAAAGGGCTGCGGCACAGGGAAATGACAGACAGAGCGCAAAAGCAGCCGGACAGAGCGCCGCACAGGCAAAGGCAAGGACTGCCGGAGCTCAGAATGGCAAAAAGAGCGCGCCGCAGACAGCGAAGGGAAATGCACAGCCCGGCTGGCAGGCAAAAAATTTCCTTGCGGATGACGATGATGATGAATTTGAATTTGAGTTCTTAAACTACGACGGGGACGGGGAGCAGGTGTAAGAGGCAATCCGCCGCGCAGAAGGAAAAAGACGGGCAGTCCGCGCAGCGGATTGCCCGTTAAATCAAAGTCGCAGGAGGGCGCTGAACAAAAAGGGCAGACTTAACAGCAGCCGTGAAAACGGCAGAATGAGAGGTTTACAATGCAGGCACGTTTTACAGAAAAGGCGCAGGAGGCTTTAAATCAGGCAGCAAGATGTGCCAGGACTCTCCAGCAGGGATATATCGGAACAGAGCATATCCTTGCGGGATTATTAAAAGAAGGAACCGGAGTGGCATGTCAGATCCTGAATGAAAACGGGGTGGATATGGACCAGGTGATGCACCTGATCCAGGAACTGATCGCCTACGACAAGGGTGTGGCCCTGCGGGAGAGAGACGGGTATTCTCCGAGAGCCAGGGTGGTCCTGGAGGAGGCCAACAGACAGGCGGCGAGGTTCGGACAGAGGGAAACGGGAACAGAGCATATCCTTTTGGCTATCATCAAGGAAGGTGAGAATGTGGCCGCAAGGCTTCTGACCACCATGGGCGTGAACATCCAGAAGGTCTACGCGGACACGCTGGCTGCCATCGGGCAGGACCCCAACCTGTACAAGGAGGATCTGGGCAGAGGAAAACAGGGAAGGGGAAAGCCCTCTACCTTAAGCCAGTACAGCCGTGATCTGACACAGCTGGCGGCGGATGGAAAGCTCGACCCTGTCATCGGCAGAGAGGATGAGATCCGACGCCTGATCCAGATTTTGAGCAGACGGACCAAGAACAACCCCTGTCTGATCGGGGAGCCGGGCGTGGGCAAGACCGCAGTGGTGGAAGGACTGGCGCTTCGGATCGTGGAGGGTAAGGTGCCCTTTACGGTGCAGAACAAGCGGGTCATGACCCTCGATCTGTCCGGCATGGTCGCAGGCAGCAAGTACCGCGGAGAATTTGAGGAGAGGATCAAGAAGGTCATCAAGGAAGTCATTGCGGACGGCAATATCATCCTGTTCCTGGATGAGCTTCACACGATCATCGGCGCAGGCGGCGCGGAGGGAGCCATCGATGCCTCCAATATCTTAAAGCCCTCCCTGGCGAGGGGAGAGCTGCAGCTGATCGGCGCGACCACCATCTCAGAGTACCGGAAGTACATTGAGAAGGATGCGGCGCTGGAGAGAAGATTCCAGCCGGTGAACGTGGAGGAGCCCACAGAGGAAGAGGCGATCCGGATCCTGCAGGGCGTCAAGGGCAGATATGAGGAGCATCATCAGGTGGAGATCACCGACGAGGCGGTGGAGGCGGCTGTCCGGCTGTCAAGCCGCTATATCAACGACAGAAATCTGCCGGATAAGGCGATCGACCTGATCGACGAGGCAGCGGCCAGCACAAGGCTGCGCGCCATGGAGCAGCCGGATAAGTTTAAGGAAATCCTGGAAGAGATCAAGAAGATGGACAAACAGATCGAGAGGTCCATCCGCATGGAGGTCTACACCCAGGCCTTTGAGATCCGCCAGAAGCAGGATGAGCTGATAAAGAAATATGAGCGGATGCAGAAGAGGGAACAGGCGAAGGAGTCCGGAAAACGTCTGAGTGTTGGGGAAAACGAGATCGCCGAAGTGGTTGCCATGTGGACAAAGATCCCTGTCCAGAAGCTGGCGCAGAAGGAGAGCGAGAGGCTTCTGAAGCTGGAGAGCATTCTCCACAAGCGCGTCATCGGCCAGGAGGAGGCCGTGGCGGCAGTGGCGAGAGCCATGCGCCGCGGGCGCGTGGGACTCAAGGATCCAAAACGTCCCATCGGGTCCTTCCTGTTCCTGGGCCCTACAGGTGTGGGTAAGACTGAGCTCTCCAAGGCTCTGGCAGAGGCGATGTTCGGCTCGGAGGATGCCATCATCCGCGTGGACATGTCGGAGTATATGGAGGGACATTCGGTCTCCAAGATGATCGGTTCCCCGCCCGGCTATGTGGGCTTTGAGGAGGGCGGCCAGCTCTCGGAGAAGGTCCGCAGAAATCCCTACTCGGTGGTGCTTTTCGACGAGATCGAGAAGGCCCATCCGG
>CAYPSH010000015.1:9700-14004 GCA_964413445.1 uncultured Acetatifactor sp. | reverse complement strand
TATATGAAGCTCGATCCGCTCTACCGCAGCGGCAACCATTACGCCCTGACCTTCGCCATGAGCTACAATGAGAGCGAGAAATACATCCTTCCTCTGTCCCATGACGAGGTGGTACATTTAAAGTGCTCCATGGTCAACAAGATGCCGGGCTATCCCGACGACAAATACGCCTACCTTCGGACGGGCTACACCTATATGTTCGGACACGCCGGCAAGAAGCTGCTGTTCATGGGACAGGAGTTCGGGCAGGAGAGAGAGTGGAGCGAGGCAAGAGAGCTGGACTGGTTTTTGCTGGCTGAGAAAAACAATCTCGGCATGCAGACCTACATGAAGGAGCTGTTAAAGCTCTACAGGAAGTACCCTGCGCTTTATGAGCTGGATGATTCCTGGGCCGGATTTGAGTGGATGGATGCGGACGATGCGGAAAACAGTGTCTATTCCTTTGTGAGAAAATCCTCCACGGGAAGAAACAGTCTGCTGTTCGTCCTGAACATGACACCCATGAGACGGGAGGGCTACAGGGTCGCAGTGCCTAAAAAGAAAAAATACCATCTTGTGCTGAACAGTGACGAGGAACGGTTTGGCGGCCGCGGCAGCGAGATCCCTGCGGAGATCATGGCGGAGGAGGTGGAGCATCACTACCACGACTATTCCTTCACCTTTGACCTGCCGGCCTGCTCATCAGCAGTCTTTGTCTTCTGAAAAACCGGAAATTCCCGGTTGTGATTTGTGAATTATGCACATATTGAGTAAAGAAATCGCTTATCTTTACCGAAAAAAAGAGTGAATGCGTTTGGGCATTTGCTCTTTTTTTGCATCCGTTCAGAGCAAAGCAGAGGAGGACAACCTTGAAGATCACATTTTATCAGCAGACCGTGGAGGACACGGAAATACAGAATACACAAAAAACCGGGAACCGGGCGGGCCAGACGAAAAGCACAGTATCGCCGGGCGCAGCTTATGCGGAGAGCATGAGTCTGGACAAGGTGTTCGCAGGGCAGAACCAGGAGAAGGGGAAAAGCCTGATCGAGCTCCAGCAGGATGCCGCCAACACCAATGTCGCCGTGCAGCAGGATTATATGACCCTGATGGCAAATACGATGTCGGCGGAGGATTATGCAAAGCTTCAGGAGGATGGCTTTGACTTCGGGAGCATGGACCCTGAGGAGACGGTCACGATTGTGGACAGGATCAAGGCGGAGCTGGCGCGTTCCGGGAAAAAGATCGTGGGCTACACAGACGATCTGGACATGGACACGCTGGCGCAGGCTCTGGGAAGCGAGACGTTAGCGCAGGCGGTGGCCACAAGCTTTCAGGAGGCGGACATCCCTCTGACGGAGGAAAATGTGGATGCGGTGGCAAAGGCATGGAATATGGCATCTAATCTGCATGAGATGACGGAGGGCAGCAAAGCTTATCTGGTCGACAACGGGCTGGAGGGTGAGATCTGGAACCTGTATCTGGCGCAGAGCAGCGGTGCGGAGAAGACGGGCACGAATCAGCCGGCCTACTATGCCGAGGATGTGAAGGGATATTTTGCCAGGAGTGCTGATACAATGTCGGACGGGGAACTGGCGGGACAGATCGACAGGCTCCTTGTGCAGTCCGGAAGAGAGGCCACAGAGGAGAACAGGCAGCTGGCGGGGTGGCTTCTGAAGCGGGGACTGCCTTTGACGGAGGAAAACTTAAACCGGCTGGAGGAACTGGAAGATTTAAAGCTTCCCGTGGGGGAGGAGGACTTTGCGGCATATGCGGCAGGGGCGATCGCGGAGGGAAGGAATCCCGCGCACGCCTCCCTGACGGAAGGGGAAGAGAATATCTACGAGAAAGCGGTAAGGCTGGAGGATTATTATAAGGGAAGTGAGCTCTGGCAGCAGACGGAAGGGAATATCACCGCGCGAAGGCAGCTGGAGGAGGTCAGGCTGCGCATGACGGCTGAGGTCAATGTCAAGCTGCTCAAAAGCGGATTTTCCATCGACACGGCGCCCATGGAGGAGCTGGTGGAGGCGTTAAAGAAAGCCGAGCGGGAGGTGGCGGAAAAGTGGTTTCCGGATTCTTCTCAGCCGGTGGAGGACTATCAGACCTATCAGCGCACAAACCAGGTGATCTCCGAGCTGCCGGGACTTCCCGCGCAGGTGCTGGGAACCTTCGCGGAGGGGCAAAGCAGGGAAACTCTCGAGGAATTTCATCAGGACGGCAAGGCGCTGCAGGAGAACTATACGAGGGCAAAGGAGAGCTATGAGACGCTGATGACCTCCCCCAGGAGTGATCTGGGAGACAGTATCCGGAAGGCATTTTCCAATGTGGATGACATCCTGGCCGATCTGGGGCTGGAGCCTACGGAGGAAAACCGCAGGGCGGTAAGGATTTTGGGCTATAACCGGATGGAGATGACGGTGGAAAACCTGGACAGGGTCCAGGAGGCGGACAGACAGGTGCAGACGGTTGCGGAAAAGATGACTCCCGGCGCGGTGCTCAAGATGATCCGGGACGGCGTAAATCCTCTGGAGCGCAGCTTCCCGGAGCTGGAGGAGTATTTCGATTCTCTGCCGGAAGAGTACAGGGAGGTATCGGAGAGCTACAGCCGTTTCCTCTACGGGCTGGAACAGAAGAAGGAGATCAGCGCGGAGGAGAGGGAGAGCTATATCGGCATCTACAGGCTGATGCGGCAGATCGAAAAATCCGACGGCGCGGCTGTGGGGGCAGTGGTAAATACGGGGGCCGAGTTACAGCTCTCCAGTCTGCTCACGGCGGTCCGGAGCAGAAAGCTGAAGTCTCTGGATGTGAAGGTCTCGGATAAACTGGGAACGGTGACCGATATGGTGCGCAAGGGCAGCAGCATTCCGGAGCAGATCGGGGAGGCGTTTGTCGGGAATTTAAAGGCAGCCCTGCAGGAGATATCCGGAGGCGAGGAGACACAGAGGCAATACGCAGACGAACAGCTGGAACAGCTCAGACAGGGTGTTCTGGCGGAGGACGGAGAGGCAGCGGCCTGCCTGGCCAGAGGAGAGCTTCCCGCAAATGCGGAAAATCTGCTGGCGGCAGCCGGACTGGAGCAGGATGTGGAAAATCTGCTGGCGGCAGCGGACAGAAGGAACAGAGCCGGGAGATCTCGCGGGACAAAGGCTGCAGATACGGCATTACAGGAAACGGACAAGTTGTCCCAAAGCCTGACGGCAGACGAAGCAGGGGCGGAACCTGTGGAGAAAGAGAGCACAGAACTGTGGATAAAGCTGGATGAAAAGCAGGACTTTGTGGATGCCTACGGGCAGATGACAAAAGAGGCCATGGAAGCCCTGGAGGAGACAACCGTGGAAGAGGCGGATACCTCCCTTGATGTAAAGAGTATGCAGCTTGCCCACAAACAGCTTGGCCTGATGTCTGCGCTGGCGCGGACGGAGGAATATTTCCTCCCGCTGTATGTGGGGGATGAACTGACGAGGGTACATCTTGTGTTCAACAGAGACGGAGAGGAAAAAGGGACGGTGCATGTGGGCATCAACCTTTCAGAAGAAAGCCGTCTGGAGGCGGACCTTTCCCTGAACGGGAAGGAAGTCCGCGGAATTTTCGAGGGTGAGACCGAAGAAGAGGTAACGAAACTGGAAAAAATAGCCGATACCTTTAGGGAACAGGCGTCGGAGAACTGGACGGTGGCTGACATCCGCGTGACGGATGGCGCAGAGCGGCTGGCACAGCTGGCAGACGCATCGGAAGAGACTGTGGACAACGCAGAGCTTTATCATCTGGCAAAGGTATTTCTGGAGTCGGTCCGCAGGTCATAAATGGGTCGAAGCAAAGATCACACTGAAAAAAGGAGCAGGGACAATGAGAATAAATTATAATGTATCCGCAATGATTTCCAATAATGCACTGACAAACAATGACAATCTGCTATCCCAGTCTCTGGAGAGGCTTTCATCGGGCTTAAAGATCAACAGTGCAAAGGACAATCCGGCAGGACTTGCCATGGCGAAGAGAATGAATGCACAGATTGAAGGGCTTTCCCAGGCAAACCAGAATGCAAGCGACGGTGTCTCCATCATCGAGACGGCGGACGGCGCCATGTCTGAGATCAGCGAGATGCTTCAGAGGATCAATGAGCTGGCGGTGAAGGCAGCCAACGGAACCATGTCTGACGGCGACAGGGAGATCGTCCAGAATGAAGTGAAGGAGTTGAAGGAAGAGATCACGAGGATTTCCAAGACCACGGAGTTCAACGGCCAGTCGCTTCTGGACGGAGAATTTGAGTATAAGGGTTATACCAATCAGATTGATATCAAGGTGAACGGATACACCGATGATGT
>CAYPSH010000015.1:0-9600 GCA_964413445.1 uncultured Acetatifactor sp. | reverse complement strand
TCGGAAAACATGACCGCAGCTTACTCCAGAATCATGGATGTGGATATGGCGGAGGAGATGACTACCTATTCCACCTATCAGGTGCTGGTTCAGGCGGGCACCTCCATGCTGGCTCAGGCCAACGAAAGGCCCGCGCAGGTGCTGCAGCTTCTGCAGTAAAAAATGCCGAATGAGGACGCAACCGATATGACAAACGAAGAAAAACAAGAATTTACCCTGAGAATTTCCCAGGCGAATGCCACTGAACTGGTGGTTATCCTCTACGAGATGCTGCTCGTCTACCTTGGCGAAGCCAGGGAGGCACTGAAAAACGAAGAGAAGGGAGATTTTCATGAGGCGGTGCGCAAGGCCAGAGGCTGTCTCAATGAGCTGTTAAAGTCCCTGCATCCGGAATACGAACCTGCGCCTGCAATGCAAAAGCTATACCTTTTCTGTATCAGAAGGCTGGCGGCGAGCGAGGCGAAGCTGGCGGAAGCTCCCATCGGAGAAATCGAGAGAGTGATAACTCCTCTCAGGGATGCCTATGCAAAGCTGGCGGAGCAGAATCCTGCCGGACCTGTCATGGGCAATTCCCAGACGGTTTATGTCGGACTTACCTACGACAGGAATACTTTAACTGAAAACATGACTGACCAGGGCTCGAATCGGGGAATGTATGCCTGAATCTTTGGCAGCAGGCTCCGGCTCCAGAGCTGCAAGATCGGTCAGATGCTTATAGCGCATCTGCAGAGAGTTGATCTCATAGATGTAGCTGTCGATCATATCGACATCAAGTGCGTTATCAAAACCCGCGTAGGCTGTATCCAGAGCCTGCCGGGTTTTTTCAATGCATTCCCGCAGGGAGACAGGAGTAAGATCCTCCTCTGCATTGCATGTACGATCGGGCTTCTGACTGAAATACATTTTCATGCTGCGGACCATGCCTTTCTGCAGCCTGCGGCATTTTTGCGTCTCGGTGCACTGCGCAGGCACGATATTCTGGAAATAGAGTTGTTAAAAGTATAGGCACGCAGCTTACAAAATATACCGGTATATTTTCAAAAAAACGGACATAAGCTGTACAGAAAAACGGGAAGCCGGGGATGGCAAAATGGAAGAGGTCTGGCTGGGGAGAGCTGCAATCGTGATCGTGTGTCTGGCGGCACTCCTGACAGGATTGCTGAAAAAAAGAGCAGAGTGGATACTGGATGTGGTCATGAGGAGCATTCTGGGTACGCTTGCCATGTATTTTCTCAATTCCCGACTGGCGGAGGCGGGCATATCGGTTCCTGTGGGCATCAATCTCTACACGATTTTGACATCCGGATTCCTTGGATTTCCCGGACTTCTGGCACTTTACGGAATTGGGCTTACCAAAATTTTGTAAATTTTTACCAAAAATGATATTTTTATACGATACCTATTGAAAAATAAAATTTTTTTATATATAATGCACCTACAATCAATTTTACAGAAGTGCTATCTTTTATTATTCTTACACGATCAGGAAATGTCATGAAATTTCCCGGAGGATAAGTCTCCTCAGATTCGTTTTATACTTTGTCAGGAGAAATCATATAAGGAAAGGGTGGGGTGAAAATGGCAGGGCTGTGCATTCTGTTGACAGTTGCCTGCGGATACGATTACAGAAAAAAGAAAATTCCCAATTATCTGACAGCGGTGATGGCGGTATCCGGTATCTGCCTGCGGTTTGGAAGGGAAGGGGCGGGCGGCGCGGCGGCCTACGTGTGCGGGTGCCTGTGTGTGATGTGCCTTTTGTACCCTGTTTTCAAGATCGGAGCCGTCGGGGCCGGCGATGTCAAGCTGTTTGGGGTGTCTGCGGGTTTCTTGCCTTTTGGCAAAATCTTTTACTTCTTGTTTCTCTCTTTGCTGATTGCGGCATTGATTTCCTTTGGAAAGATGTGGAAAGAAAAAATTTTCGGAGAACGTATCCGTTATCTGCTGGATTATCTGCGGCTTGTGGCGGAAAGCGGCAGGTGGCTGCTGTATCCTGACGATCACAGGGAAAGCGGCAGAACCGGTATCTGTCTTTCGGGACCGATACTTGTCAGCGTTCTTTTATATTGGGGAGGTGCCTATTGAGTCAGAAAACTGAAAAATGTCTGGTACTGTGCGATGAGGAAGAGGAATATGCGCAGCTGATGTCTGAATTTTTGAGAAAGCACAGAAAACTGCCCTGGGAGCTTAGGACCTACACCTCTGTGGAGGAGCTGCTTGAGCGGGAGAAGGGAGGGATAGAACTGCTGGTGGTGGCGGAATCCGCCTTTTCGGACAGGCTTCGCAGACTTTCTCCGGGGAGGCTTGTGGTGCTGAGCGAGAGTGGGGTCATGCGCTGGGAAGATGTCTGTTATGTGGACAAGTACAGCAGGGCGCAGGAGGTGCTGGGGCAGCTTCTGGCGATTTATGCGGAGGCAGAGGCGGAGGAACAGCCGCCCAGGCTGGAGCCTGAGATCCATACGAAGATCATCGGCAATTATTCCCCTGTCCGAAGGAGTTTCCAGACCTCCTTTGCCCTGACCATGGGCCAGATGCTGGCGCAGGAACACAGGACCCTGTATTTGAATTTTGAGCATTATGCCGGGATGGGGGAACTCCTGCCGGACATGCAGACTTATGATCTGGCGGATCTGCTCTACTTTATGAATGCCGGAAAGGAGAAATTCCGCATACGCCTTCAGTCAATGATGAAGCAGATCGGAAATCTGGATTATATACCGCCCATGAGATCGGGGCAGAATCTCCTTTCCGTCACCGGGGAGGAATGGCAGAGCTTTCTGCAAAAAATACAGGATCTGGGAGAATACGAGTACGTGATACTGGATCTGTCGGAGAGCATGCAGGGCCTCTTTGAGATCCTGCGTCAGTGCAGCCGGATTTTTACCTCCGGGGCAAAGGACAGGGTCGGGGAGAGAAAGCTGATGCAGTATGAGCAGATCCTTGCCCTGTACGACTATGGGGATGTGCTGGAAAAAACCTGCAGGACAGATTTATCTCATATCCGCAGAATCCCGGCTGAGCCGGAGCAGCTGACCCACGGGGAACTGGCGGAGGTTGTGCGGAGCTATATAAGAGAATTGTAGATGCGTCCGGCCATCCGGAGAGGGAGACGACACGCCGGAGTTTTCCGGCGTCACAGGCGGGAAAGGAGCAACAGGTGGAATACACGGAACTGAAAAGGCAGCTGAGGACAAAAGTGCAGGAGAGGATGGAGTATGTCAGTGATATTTCCGACGAAGAGGTGGAAAACACAATTGATGAGGTGATGCTGGGGCAGGAGGGGCTGATGACTTATCCCGTGGAGATGAGGAGAAGGCTGAAAAAGGAATTGTTCGACTCTCTCCGCAGACTGGATATTTTGCAGATATTCGTGGAAGACAGCTCCGTCACGGAGATCATGATCAATGGAAAAGATCATATTTTCGTGGAAAGAGAAGGCAAGTTAAGCCAGTTGGATGTGAGGTTTGAGTCAGCCGAGAGACTGCGGGACGTGATCCAGCAGATCGTGGCGGGCTGCAACCGTGTGGTAAATGAGTCCTCCCCGATCGTGGATGCCCGCCTGCCGGATGGGGCGAGAGTCAACATTGTGATGAATCCGGTGGCCCTTGACGGCCCTGTTGTGACCATCAGACGGTTTCCCGAAAAGCCTGTCACAATGGAAAGGCTGCTGCAGCTGGGCTCCATCACCCAGGAGGCGGCGGAATTTCTGGAAAAACTGGTAAAGGCGGGCTACAACATCTTTATCAGCGGCGGCACGGGCAGCGGGAAGACCACTTTTTTGAATGTGCTCTCCTGCTTCATCCCGTCGGATGAGAGGGTGATCACCATAGAGGACAGCGCAGAACTGCAGCTGCAGGGGCTGCCCAATCTGGTGCGGCTGGAGACCAGGAACAGCAATGTGGAGGGCTGCCGGGAGATCACCATACGGGAACTGATCCGCACCTCTCTGCGAATGCGTCCGGACAGGATCATCGTCGGAGAGGTGAGAGGCGCCGAGGCAGTGGATATGCTGCAGTGTCTCAATACCGGGCATGACGGCAGTATGTCTACCGGACATGCCAACAGCGGCAGAGACATGCTTTCCAGACTGGAAAATATGGTCCTGATGGGGATGGAGCTTCCGTTGGCTGCCATCCGCCAGCAGATCGCGGCGGGACTGGACATCATTGTCCATCTGGGGCGGCTGAGGGACAAATCCCGGCGTGTGATCGAGATAACGGAAGTCACAGGCTTCGAAAACAACGAGATCCGGCTGAATCCGCTGTTTGTGTTTGAAGAGACAGGGGAGAACAGTGACGGAACCATTGCGGGAGGCTTACAGAGAAAGGGGGCGCTGATCTGTGAAGGTAAGCTTAAGGCAGCGGGGATGGCGTAGAGAATGGGTCTGGCCCGCTTTCCTGTCGACGGCAGTGGTTTTCCTGCTTGCTTTTTTCTTTTACAGAAGTCTCTGGGCGGTGCTTCCGCTTGCCGGAGCGGGAATTGCTTTTTTCCGGAATCTGCTGGCAAAGAGTGAGAGGCGCAAAAAGCAGGAGCTTGAGGCGCAGTTTAAAGAATGTATCCAGGCGGTTGCGACGCTGCTCCAGGCAGGGTATTCCGCGGAAAATGCCTTTTCGGAGTGCAGGGGGGACATGGTGCTTCTCTTTGGGGAGGATGCCCTTATCTGCAGAGAGTTAAAAAAACTGCGGCGGGGTCTGCACATCAACATCTCTCTGGAGGAGCTTCTGGCGGATATGGCGGAGAGAACAGAGTGCGAGGATATCCGGCAGTTTGCGCGGATTTTTGCCCTTGCCAAGAGAAACGGCGGAAACATGGCTGAGATCATCAGGAGTACCGCAAGCCTGATCGGAAAGAGAATTGAACTGCGGCAGGAGACAGAGACACTGCTTGCGGGAAAAAAGCTGGAGCTCGGAATCATGCGCGCTATGCCGTTTGGAATATTGTGCTATATAGAGCTTGGAAACCCCGGATACTTTCAGACTCTGTACCACAACTGGAAGGGGATACTTATCATGACCGTATGCCTGGCGGTTTATCTGACAGCTTACCTTTTGGGGGAGCGGATCATGAACCGGCTGTGGGCAGAGATGATGTAGAGGATGACCAGACGGCTCCTGGGAAAAATATCCGGGAAGAGAGGAGATCAGATGGAGAAGACTGTATTTTACAGGGCGGCCATGGCGCTGTATAAGAAACTCTGTGTCAGAAAGTTAAGGATTTTTTCTGCCGGACAGGTGGAGACAGATCTTCATCTGCTGCACCCTGATGAAAACCAGGATTGGGTGAGGATGGAATATTACGTGGGGAAGATGGCATTGTTTCTGATGATCCTGTGTGCGGGGGCTGTGTTTTCACTGGCGGCGTGGGCAAACGGGAAAGCATCATCCCTGCTTGACGGCTCCGTGCTGGAGAGGGCGGGTCCGGGAGAAGAGGAGACGGCTGTCTTGCTCCGGGCGGATGACGGGGATAAAGCATATGAATTTCAGATCCGGCTGGGGGCAAGGGAGCTGTCGGAGGAAGACGCGGAGAAAACGCTGGAGGAGCTCTGTGGGAAGCTGCCGGAACTTATCCTCGGCGACAATCCAAGTCTTTCTGAGATCCGTTCAGGTCTGCGCCTCCTGGAAGAGTATGACGGTTATCCTGTGACGGTGGAATGGGAGAGCAGCAGACCGGAGATCGTGGATGAAGAGGGAGAAGTGAACCCGGGAGAGCAGGAGGAAGAAGTTGTATTGCGGGCGGCATTGACCTGCGGCGCCTGCAGCAGGGAGCTTGACCTGGAGATCACGGTGCTTCCTAAAGAGCTCACAGAGGAGGAGAAGGCATACCGGGAACTGGAGGAATACCTGCTCCTCTCGGAGGAGTCAAGCAGACAGGAGGAGGTCTGGCAGCTGCCGGAGACCTGGAACGGCAGGAGAATCAAATGGAGCCTGCGGGAAGGGCGCAGGGTGCTTTTGATTTTGGGAGTTTCCGCTGCCGCTGCGGTTCTGGTATTTTTCCTCTCGGACAGAGATTTACATGAAAAGCTGGAAAAGAGGAAACGGATACTGCGTCTGGAATACCCTGATTTTGTACATGAACTGGTGCTTCTGGTGGGAGCGGGGATGACGACCCGCGGCGCTTTTCAGAAGATGGCAGCAGAGTATGAACAGAAAAAAAGAAAAACCGGGATAAGTCTTCCGGCCTATGAGGAGGTCCTTCGAACCTGCAGGGAAATGCAGTCGGGAGTGGCTGAGGGCGCTGCGTATGAGAGGTTTGGGAGGAGAACAGGGATGCAGGAATACGTCCGCCTGAGCAATCTGCTGCTCCAGAATCTGAAGCGGGGCAACAGTTCTCTCCCGGAAAGACTCCGGGAGGAGGCCTATAAGGCAGGGGAAGAAAGATTGCAGCAGAGCCGGAGGCTGGGAGAGGAAGCGGGGACGAGACTTCTTGTGCCGATGGTGATGATGCTCGGCGTCGTGATGCTTTTGATCATGTTCCCGGCGTTTTCAAGTCTGTAGAGGCGGGAAAAAGGTATCTTTGGAGCAACAAAAGAATAGAACAAAAATGGAATGGAGGAAAATATGAATCAGAGAAACAAGGATGCGGATGCTGATCTGAAGGGGATGCAGGATCTGCTGCGGGAAGAGGACGGCATGGGTACTGTGGAGGTGATCCTGATCATCGTGGTGTTGGTGGGAATCGTGATCATTTTCAAAGAGCAGATTACGAAAATCGTGAATAGTCTCTTTGAGAAGATTACCTCACAGACGGGAAAGGTTTGATGGAAAAGAAGGAGAATGCCTACCTGACAGTGTATCTCTCCCTGTCGCTGGGCGTTTTGATGGCGCTGTGCCTGGTGATGATAGAGGGAGTCAGGAGAAACGGAGCGGCGCTGGAGGCATCCTGCGCCGCGGATGTGGGGATGCAGAGCATTATGGCGGAATATCACAGAGAACTGTTGAACCAATACAATCTTTTTGCCATTGATTCCTCCTACGGCACTTCCTCCTGCGGGCGGAAAAACACGGAAGCACATCTGGGCATGTATCTGGAGAAGAATCTCCAGGTGTCCGGGAGAGATTTCTTTTCTCTGGATGCCGCCGGGGCAGAGTTGACAGGGGTTTCGATCCTGACAGATGAAGACGGCGCCGTCTTTCGAAGAAGGGCGGTGGAGGCGGTGAAAGACGACGTCGGACTTGAACTCCTGGAACAGGTAGAGCAATGGGCGGAGACAGTGGAGATAAACGGATTGGAAAAGGCGGAGACAGAGGAGGAGAAGGCTGAACTGGACAGAGAGATAGAGGAATACCAGACGGAGGGAGGGCAGATCACAAATCCCACCGACCGGCTGGAGGAGATGCGGGGCAGCGGCATCCTGCGTCTGGTCCTGGAGGACGAGTCTGCGCTCTCAGACAGGACGGCAGCCTTGGAAACACTGGCCGGAAGCCGTATGAAGCAGGGAGACATAAATAAAGGAAATATCAGCACGACTGCGGAGGAGAGCGATCTCACGGAAAAGTTTTTCTTTCAGGAGTATCTGCTTCGTTATATGGGACATTACGGAGCAGAAAAGGAGGGAAGCCTGCTTGCCTATCAGCTGGAATATCTTGTGGCGGGGAAAAGTGCTGACGAGGAAAACCTGAGGAGTGTGGCAAACAGACTTTGCGCCATGCGGGAGGCGGCAAACGCGTCCTATCTTTTTTCGGACGAAGTCAAAATGGAGGAGGCGGAAGCGCTGGCAGCAGTCATCTGTACAATCTTTCTGGTCCCGGAACTGACGCCCGCACTTCAGACCACCATCCTGTTGGGCTGGGCATATGCGGAGAGCGTTTATGATGTGAAAGTGCTCCTGGCGGGAGAAAAGGTGCCTCTTTTGAAGGATGCGGAAAGCTGGCATTTTGACCTGGAAGGGGCGCTGTCGGGTAACCTTGGGGAAGTACAGGAAAGTGAAGACGGACTTTCCTACGAGGATTATCTTCGTCTCTTTCTGTTCCTGACGGACACGGACACATTGACGGCGAGGGCGATGGATATGGTGGAGGCGGACATCCGGCAGACACCGGGGAATGCAGCCTTTCGCCTGGATGCCTGTTATGACCGGGTGCAGGCAAAGATCAATGTCTCCAGCGGCTGGGGATACGATTTTGAACTGGTCCGTACGGCTTCCTACTGAAAGTGCGTGCTGTCGGCTTAAGATGCTGAAACATCCGGAAGAAAGGGGGTGGGCGGAAATGACCTTTTTATGGAGTGGAACAAAGAAATGTAACTTGTCAACTATTTCAGGAAATCCTTCTCCGACGACCAGAAAAAATATCAAAGATTTTGCCCAAAATCGAAACTGCTCCGTAAAGGGGTCATTTCTGCCCGCTGCTTTTCAAAGGAAGCTGGAGGCGGGAATGACGGTTGAGGCAGCTATTGCGCTGCCCCTTTTCCTGCTGTTTTTTCTGAATCTGGCAAGCCTTATGGAGATGATGAGACTGCACGGCAATCTGCAGACTGCCCTCTGGGGGGCGGGAAGCAAGGCGGCCGTCTATGCCTGCGTGGCTGAGGAGGAGACTGCGGCTGCATCCGTTCTCTCGTCGCTGTATATCAAGGAGCAATTGGTACAGTCGCTGGGAGACGGCTATCTGGAGGATTCTCCGCTGCAGAACGGAGCGGCAGGGCTTTTGGTCATACCCGATCTTCAGGAGGCATCCGGGGATGTCCTCAGCATCAAGGTAAGCTACAGTGTTGCTCCCTTCAGTGCGTTGACAGGTTTTCCTGCTTTTCGGATGTCAAATGTCTATTACGGACATATCTGGAATGGCTATGAAATACCGGACACGGCTTCGGAGGAGGAAATTGTCTATGTGACAGAGAACGGCACAGTCTACCATCTGAGCAGAAACTGTACGCACCTGCTGTTGTCGGTAAGAGAGGTGGCTTACAGTGCGGTGGAGGAACTGAAAAACCAATGGGGGAGATCTTACGGAGCCTGTGACAGGTGCGCGAAAGGGGAAGCACCGGAAAATGTTTTTGTGACGGATGAGGGAGAATGCTTTCACTACAGTGACGGCTGCGCCGGATTAAAACGGACAGTAAAGGCAATCCCGCTGCAGGAGGCAGTGATGACTTATCGGCTGTGCAGCCGATGCGGAGGTGAGGGATAAATGTGGAAGGTTATTTTGGAGGGTGTGTGGCTTGTTTATATGAGTCTTTCCGATATCCGGTGCAGGCATGTGCCCTTATGGATGATAGCGGCAGGCGGCCTGCCGTTTGCGGCGGCGAGACTGGCGGCAAACGGGATGTGTACGGGTGCAGATGTTTTGGAGGTGTTGCTATCCGTGATCCCCGGTGCTGTCCTTCTTTTGCTGGCGCTTACAAGAAAGGCAGGCTGGGGAGACGGGGTTGTGGTCCTTCTGCTCGGATTGGCGGACGGGGCGAAAAAATGTATGCTTTCCTTTGCGGCCGGCATCATTCTCATGGCGGTATTTTCTCTGGCAGTGCTGCTTCTTGGAAAGGTGGGGAAGGAGACGCGGGTACCCTGCCTCCCTTTTCTGACGGTGGGAAAATTTTTGTGTGAATTGCTTATAATATAATGACCATATTCGAGGCTGAAGACGGCCGAATGGCCATCCATCGTGAATG
>CAYPSH010000014.1:0-14665 GCA_964413445.1 uncultured Acetatifactor sp. | reverse complement strand
TTCGACAGAAGGATCATCGTGGATAAGCCGGATCTGAAAGGGCGTGTGGAGATCTTAAAGGTACACTCCAAGGATGTGAAGATGGACGAGACGGTGGATCTGGATGCGATCGCACTGGCAACCAGCGGTGCGGTGGGATCGGACCTTGCCAATATGATCAATGAGGCTGCCATCAATGCGGTCAAGGAAGGCAGAGAGTATGTGAGCCAGAAGGATCTCTTCAACGCAGTGGAAGTTGTCCTGGTCGGCAAGGAAAAGAAGGACCGCATCATGAGCAGGGAGGAGCGCAGGATCGTCTCCTATCATGAGGTAGGACACGCTCTGATCAGCGCCCTGCAGAAGAATTCCGAGCCGGTGCAGAAGATCACGATCGTTCCCCGCACCATGGGTGCGCTGGGCTATGTGATGCATGTGCCGGAGGAAGAGAAATATCTGAACACCGAGGCGGAGCTCAGGGATATGCTGGTGAGCCTGGTGGGCGGCCGTGCGGCGGAGGAGGTTGTCTTCGACACTGTGACCACCGGTGCCGCAAACGATATTGAGAAAGCGACGGACATCGCCAGAAATATGGTGACCCGGTACGGTATGAGCAAGAAGTTCGGCCTGGTGGGGCTGGCAACCGTGGAGAGCCAGTACCTGGAAGGAAGGACAGAGCTTAACTGCAGTGATTCTACTGCGGCGGAAATAGATGCAGAGGTAGTGGAGATCTTAAAGAACAGCTATGAGCAGGCGCTCTCCATGCTTCGGGAGAACCGGGCTGTCATGGATAAGCTGGCGGAGTATCTGATCGAGAAGGAGACCATCACCGGCAAGGAGTTCATGGAAATTTTCCGCAGGGAAAAAGGGATCCCCGAGCCGGAGGAGGAAAAGCAGATCCCCGGCGCGGAACCTGTCATCACAGCGGAAGTGCAGACGGATGCCGGGACCTTGGGCCAGCCGGTGAGCGGCAGCGCAGGAGCATCCGGTCAGACATCTGCGGACAGTCAGGCATCCGCGCAGGAGAATGGAGCAGGAAACGGGAATCCTGGTGAGCAGAACACTGCAGCTGAAAACAGCAGTCCGGATGCGGGGCAGCAGCCTTCTGCAGACGGCAAAGTATCCGGGCAGCAGGAGACGCCGCAGGAGGACAATCGCCCGGTGGGCAGATTCTCCAACGGGAAACTGGATCTGTAAGCGGTTGAAGAATCCGGATAATTGAAAACGGAAAAATACGGAAGGCCGGGGTGCGAGATCCCCGGCTTTTTTAGGTACACAGCGAGCAGGTAGTGCGAAAAGTCAGTTTCTTGACACTTTTGAAAACACAACTATAATAGTACTGGGGAAATGTCGATTTCAACAGCATTTCCCCGGAGTCGGAACAGGGAGCCGCCCGGGCGGCAGAATGTGAGGGAATATGAAATCAGCAGCAGAGTTGCAGACTTTACTTCGGCAGATAGACCACAGAGGCTATCCTGCCTATAAGGATACCAAAGGAAAATATCAGTTTCAGCAGTACATCCTTTCCATCGACCATGTGCAGGGAGATCCCTTTGCCTCCCCCTCCAAGGTCAGTGTGATGGTGCCGGGCCGTGTCGCGGCCTTTGACAAAGCCTGCTATGAGAATTCCTGCCGCAGGACAGCGTTTCAGGATTATCTGCTCCGCAGGGTGGCGGCGCAGATCCGGGAATACTCCTTTAAGGCGAAGGGCTCCGGAAAAAGCGGGCTCATGGGCGTCAGCCAGCCGGGACAGGAGATTTTGGAGCGAAGCGCCTGCAGGGTGGATGAAAAGACAGGAGACATCACCCTGCGGATGGAGATCGGTTTTCCGGCAAACGGCAGAACCATCAACGCCGGGGAACTGGTGAAAATCCTGTTTGACTTTCTGCCGGTCTGCGTGCGGAAGACATTGCTTTCCTCCACATGTCCCGGAGAAGAACTGAAAAATGTGCTGTTCCTGGCAGACGACCAACAGTATATCCGCAGTGAGATAAAGAAGCGCGGTCTGGCGGCATTTGTGGCAGACGGCTCGATCCTGCCCAGAAAATCCGGCATCTCTGCACTGCCCATGCAGGGGGCGGTCCCCTTCCGGTCGCCTGCATCCATGGCTGTGACATTGACCCTGCCCCACAGGGGAGAGCTGACAGGCATGGCGGTGAAAAAGGGGGTCACACTGATCGTAGGAGGAGGCTACCACGGCAAGTCCACCTTGCTGGAGGCGCTGGAGCTGGGTGTCTACAATCACATTGCGGGGGACGGCAGAGAGTATGTCATCACGGACGAGACGGCGATGAAGCTCAGGGCGGAGGACGGCAGAAGCATCCAGAAGACCGACATTTCCATGTTTATCCGAAACCTTCCAAACGGCAGGGACACCAGGTCATTTTTTACCCAGGATGCCAGCGGCAGCACCTCTCAGGCTGCCAACACCGTAGAGGCGATGGAGGCGGGGGCGAAGGTCTTTCTGATCGATGAGGACACCAGCGCCACCAACTTTATGATCCGGGATGAACTGATGCAGAGGGTGGTCAGCAGAGATGTGGAGCCCATCATCCCCTTTATCGACAGGGTGAGAGAGCTGTATGAAACCTATGGGATCTCCACCATTCTCGTGGCGGGAAGCTGCGGCTCCTATTTCCACAAGGCGGACTGCATCCTCCAGATGAACCGCTACATTCCCCTGGAGATCACGGAGCTTGCGAAGACAGAGGCACAGAATTATCCCTACACGCTCGGGGATGCGCCTAAAGCGCAGGCGCCTGAGTTTCACCGTGTGGTAAAAAAGGATGCTGCATTTGCCAGGGATGACAGGATCAAGATGCGCACGGACGGACGAGACGGTTTCTCCATCAACCGTGAGGAGGTAGACCTGCGGTATGTGGAACAGCTGGCGGATTCTGAGCAGCTGACAGCACTGTCATATATGATAAAATACTTAAAGCTTCACGCCTTTGACGGAAAAATGACAGTGCAGGAAAGTGTGGAAGGCCTTTACAGCCGGATCGCGGAGAAGGGTTGGGAGGCATTCTGCGGGGCGGAAGCCATCCCCGGAAACTTATGTCTGCCCAGAAAGCAGGAACTGTACGCCGCCGTCAACCGCTGCCGGGAACTGGTGCGGATCGAGGGATGAGGCGACGGATCAGCGCTGCAGTTACGAAAATACAGAAACAGAGAGACAAAATATGTACGATAAATTTGAGTTTGAAGAGATTACCTACAGGGAGCAGGCACCGGGCTGGGTAGACGGTGTATATTATCCGAGGGCGGAGCAGGACAGACCGGCTGAAAAACCGCCTCAGGAGAACGGCGCATGGAAGCTCCACAGCCGCGTCTGGCAGGAAATAGAGGAGACCGGCTTCGGCATCTATTATTATGAGGAAACGACAAGACTTGTGACAGAACTGTCAGGTGCTGATTACAGGGTGACAGTGACACTGACAAACCCGGAGGAGAGGCCCTACAGCTGTCATATCCGCGTGAACGGGATCCTGAAGGAAGGCGGCGTGGAAATCCTCCCGGGGGAGGAGAAGACAGTAAGCTTTACGGCGTGCATGACAGACGGGAAGCTTGGACTTACCCTGTCTGTGGGTGTGCTTGCCGACATCCACGGGGAGGTGATCGAAGGGGATGTCTATGTAAAGGATATTGCGGTCTCTCTTCTGCCCGCAAAAGAGAAGCGGGACAAACCCTGTGTCTTCCTGGTGTCGGATTCCACCGTGCAGAGTTATGAGCCGTATTATTATCCCCAGACCGGCTGGGGGCAGATGCTCAGCCGCTTCTTTCAGGGAACGGAGGAGTGCAGGATTTCCTGCGCTGAGCACTGTGATTACTCGCTGGCAAAGACCTACGAGCTGCCCGGGCTGGTGATCGAGAACCGTTCGATCGGCGGCAGAAGCGCCCGCTCCTTCTACGATGAGGGAAAGCTGGATCAGGTGCTTGAGGTGCTCTGCCCCGGGGACTTTATGTTTGTACAGTTCGCCCACAACGATGCCACGGCGATCCGCCCCAACCGCTACATCGCCCCGGCGGATTTCCCTTTCTTCTTAAAGCGCTATGCGGACGGCTGCAGGAGGAGAGGCGCACAGCTTGTATTTGTGACCCCGGTCACCATGCGGGTGCTGGATGAAAACGGGAAGAACATCATCTGCTTTGCGGAGTACAGGGAGCAGATGATGAGGCTGGCAGAGCAGCTGGATCTTCCGCTGTTAGATCTGAGCGCACGAAGCACAGAGTATCTGAACCGGATCGGCTCTGAGGAGAGTAAACGGCTTTACCTCTGGCTTGAGGAGGGGGAATACCCTGACGGGGCCTACGCGGCAGGTGTCAGCGACAAATGCCACCTGCAGGAGTACGGTGCGAAGATCTATGCCGATATGGTGGTCCGCATGATAGAGGAGTATGACCGGGACGACAGACTGGATGTGCTGAAGAGATTTGCCGCCTCCGTGCCGGTGGAGGAGATCGGAAAGCCTGTGACAAAGCGCCGGACGGCAGCACAGGGCGCAGACGACACAAAGGGCAAGACCGCTGTCACCGGCTTTGCGGTGCAGGAGGTTTCTGTGGAGAACGGCAGGGGAAGCTTTCTCCTGACCTGGGACACTGCGGAGGAGGCAGACTGCTACCATATATATGCAAAAAAGGAGCAGGAGGCCGTCTGGCAGCTTGTGCGGACGGTGACAAAGGAAGAAAAGGCCGCATCCCCCGTCCTTCCCTTTACGGCGGAAGCGGGCGCACTCTGGCAGTATTATGTTGCGGCAGTGTTTGGAGGAGACAAAGAGGGAGCGGCAAGCCGGCTGCAGCAGGTTGACCTGAGGAGACACTGAGCAGATCAGAGCAATGCTGTGATATCCGGAAGATACAGTGATGAAAAAATGCAGCCGGGAAAAAGCTGCAGGCGGGTAAAGAGGTAAAAGCTATGAAAGAAAAAAAGGAAAATGGAAAGGGATATTTATACGAGACACACATGCACACGCAGGAGAGCAGTGCCTGCGCGCACAATACAGGTGAGGAGATGGCGAGAGCCTACGCGGCAGCCGGGTATACCGGGATCATTATCACAGACCACTTCTTTTACGGCAATACGGCTGTGGACAGAGCGCTTCCCTGGGAGGAATGGGTGGAAAACTACTGCCTCGGGTATGAACATGCAAAGGCAGAGGGTGATAAATTAGGGCTGCAGGTCTTCTTCGGCTGGGAGTCGGGATACAGGGGACCGGAGTTCCTTGTCTACGGCCTGGACAAGCAGTGGCTCTTAAGCCACCCGGAAATCAAGGATGCAACCGTAGCGGAGCAGTATCAACTGGTGCATGAGGGCGGCGGTATTGTCTGCCAGGCCCACCCCTACAGAGAAGCCTCCTACATAGACGGAATCCATCTCTTTCCGGAGTATGTGGATGCGGTGGAGGGATATAACGCCAGCCACTCTCATCCCGGGGAACACTCCCTGCATCATCCGGAATTCAACGACCGGGCGGTCGCCTATGCAAATAAATATCATTTCCCTCTCACCGCCGGTTCCGATCAGCATACCACATATATGATCGGGGGCGGAATGCGCTTTCCCAGAAGACTGGAAGACATTCACGACTTCACAGACGCCGTGCTGGGCAGGGAGGCATTTGAACTGCTTGACGGGAACGAGACAATCCCCTATGGGCAGGGCAGATGACAGAGGACCTTTCTGAGCCGGGAAACGGACGGACGTATGTAAGGAAACGGGCTGATGCTTGCGCATCAGCCCGTTATTTCGTGGTGTATCTGCAGTTCGTAGAGTTTTTTGTAGATGCCGTCCAGGGCCAGCAGCTCCTGGTGGGTGCCCTGCTCCCTGATCTTGCCCTTGTGCATGACCATGATGCAGTCCGCGTGCTGGATGGTGGAGAGGCGGTGTGCCACCATGATGGTGGTCCTGCCCTTCATGAGCTTTGCCAGGGCTTCCTGGATCAGCAGCTCCGTCTCGGTGTCGATGTTGGCAGTCGCCTCATCCATGACCAGGATGCTGGGCTTGTGGGCCAGGGTCCTTGCGAAGGAGAGGAGCTGTCTCTCTCCTGCGGAGAAGGTGGAGCCGCGCTCCGAAACAGGCTCGTCGTAGCCGTGGGGGAGCTTCTCGATGAAGTGGGCCGCGTTCACGTATTCTGCGGCCTCCCGCACCTCTTCCGCGGAAATGTCCGCATCGTAAAGCCGGATGTTGCTGGCGACGGTCCCCTCAAAGATAAACACATCCTGCTGCATCTGGCCGATGCAGCTTCTGAGCTGCTTTTTGGAGAGAAGACGGATGTCCACGCCGTCGATGTAAATGTTGCCCTTCTGGATATCGTAGTATCTTCCGATGAGGTTCAAGATCGAAGATTTTCCTGCGCCTGTGGCGCCCACAAAGGCCACGCTCTCGCCGGGCTCGATGACAAAGGATACATCCCGCAGCACGTAGTTTTCGTTGTCGTAGGCAAACCATACATGGGAGAACTCGATCTTTCCCTGGACCCTGGGCAGCTGCACAGGATTCTCTGCCTCCTTTACGAGAGGCTCCTCGTCCATGATGGTGAAGATCTTCTCAGCCGATGCCAGAGAGGACTGGAGGGTGGAGAACTGTTCTGCCAGCTCCTGGATGGGGTCGAAAAAGGACTGGATGTACTGGGCAAAAATGTAGAGGGTTCCAACGGAGATCACGCCGCCGAACACATCCCGGCTTCCAAACCCTAAAACGATCATCAGGGAGATGACGCTCAAGATGTAGATCAGGGGGCGGAAGATGGCAAATACCATCATCTCTCTGTAAAAGGCGCGGTATAATTTCCGGTTCTTGTCGTCAAACTCCTCGAATTTGCGCTTCTCCCTTCCGAAGATCTGGATGATGCGCATGCCGGAGATATTCTCGGACAGGAAGGTGTTGATGTCGGTGAGCCTTGTCCTTGTCAGGCGGTAGGTCTGTCTCGCGATTTTCCGGAATACCACGGTGAGCACTGCCACGATGGGCAGGAGCACGAAGGAGAGCAGGGCGAGCTTAAAATCCAGGATCAGCATCACGGCTGCCAGGCCGATGATCTTTATGATATTCCGGAAAAGCTTTACCAGAATGCCGGAATACATCTCGTTTAAGGCCTCCACATCGTTGGTCACTCTCGTGACCAGTTTCCCCACAGGGGTCAGGTCAAAGTACCTGCAGCTCAGGGACTGGATGTGTGCGTAGAGCTCCTTGCGGACCGTCAGGATGATGCTCTGTCCTGTCTTCTGTAAGATCCAGGTCTGGGAGATGTTGAAGACAAAGCTTAAGGCCAGGACGATAGCATATTTTATGGCTGTGTTTACAATAATGTCGTAATTGCCATTTGTCTCAAACAGGTCGATGGCATCGCCGATCAGAATGGGACGGTACAGGTCAAAGCCTGTCAGGGCCAGCACCAGGATCAGGGAGAGGAACACCCACCCTGCGTAGGGCTTCATATAAGAGAGAAGATGCAGAAGGGCATTTCCCCTGTAATTGGATTCAATTTTGTCATCTGTCAGTGTACTCATGTTATCCTCGTTTCAATTCTACATTATTCGGAATCGGGCATCCTTACATGGCCGTCAGTTCCGTCTCCAGCTGTTGTTTCTCATAGATGCTCGCATAGAACCCGCCAAGGGCGATCAGTTCGTCGTGGGTTCCGTACTCGGTGAGTTCACCTTCCGTCAGCACTGCCACATGGTCAGCCTTCTGCAGGGTGGAAATGCGGTGGGCGATGACAATGGTGGTCTTGCCCTGCCTTAAGCGGATCAGGTTCTCAAGGATCTGCTCCTCTGTGTCGGTGTCAACCGCGGAGAGGGAATCATCCAGGATCAGCACGGCGGAATCCTTGAGCAGGGCTCTTGCGATGGAGCTTCTCTGCTTCTGCCCGCCGGAGAGGGTGACGCCCCGCTCTCCCACCAGCGTGTGATAGTCGTCCGGGAAATCCATGATGTTGTCGTGGATGCAGGCGTCTTTGGCGGCCTGGTGGATATGGTCGCGGATCTGAGGATGTTCCTCGATCCTCTCCTCCAGACCGAAGGCGATGTTTTCCTCCAGGGTGTCGGAGAACAGGAAGTTTTCCTGGGGCACATATGCCATATCCCTGTGGAGGATGGCGAGAGGGATCTCGTCGATGGGCTTTCCGTCGATCAGAAGCATTCCCTTATCGCAGTCGTAGACCCGGAGCAGAAGATCGGCCAGAGAAGATTTTCCGCTTCCGGTGCGCCCGAGGATGCCCAGCATCTCACCGGGCTTTATGTGGAGATTGATGTCATTTAAGACAGGCTCGGTGCCGTCCGGATAGGTGAAGGACAGGTGATTGAACTGGATGTCGCCGTCTAAGTGCATGGGGCTGTCGGGAGCTGTCTCCGGCGCAGCGTCCGTAATGTCGGGCTGCTCCTTGAAGATCAGGGCGATTCTCTGGAAGGCCGCTGCCGCCTGGCTGAAGGTATTGATGCAGTCGCCGCAGGCGATCATGGGCCAGACGAGCATGCCGATGTAGGAGTTGAAGGCCACAAACTGACCGATGGAGATCTGGCCGTTTAAGACCATCCGCCCGCCGATCAGCAGGTTTAACAGAAGGCTGATGCCGGTGACCGCATCCAGGGCGGGACCGAACACTGCTCTGAGTTTGACAACGGAGAGGTTTTTGTCCATGTTGTTGATGCTGGCCTCCTCGAAGGACTTAAAGTCTTCCTCCTCCTGGACGAAGGCCTTGATGACCCGGATGCCCGCAAGGCTTTCCTGCACCTTGTCGGACAGCTCGGAGAAGGCGTCCTGGCGTGCCCGCTGACGCTTTTTGGATTCAATGCCGTAGAAGTAGCAGCCCACAGCCACCAGGATAAGGGGCACAAAGGCCAGAAGCGTCAGGCGGAAGTCCACGTAGACGATCATTTTAAACAAAACCATGAAGGTCATGACCACGGCGTCGAAGGTGGTGACAACCGCCATGCCCACTGCGGCGCGGACAGCCTGCAGGTCATTGGTGAAATGCGCCATCAGGTCGCCGGTCTTGTGGCTGTTGAAATAGCGGGCGGAGAGGGTTTCCAGATGCTCGAACATGTCGTTTCGGAGCCGGTATTCAATGCCTCTGGCGGCACCCTGGATGCAGTACCTCCAGCCGAAGCGTCCCGCCATCATCACGAGACCGGCCGCGAGGATTTTGAGCAAAAGCCCCCTGACACCGTCCATGCCGAAGGAACCGTTTGTGAGTCCGTCGATCAGCTCTCCTGTGTACTGGGGGATGTAGAGACTTGCCAGATCTACCAGCATCAGGATCAGGATGCCGAAGAAGTAGTACCACTTGTACTGAAGCAGATAGGGGATCAAAGAAAATTTTGTCTGTTGTGTTTGCTGTTCCATTGATAACTTTGCCTTTCGATTTATTATCATCATCAGATTAGTTTAACCCACATTTTAACATAGAATGGGTACGAGGGTCAAAAGATATTTATAACATCTTAAGAAAGTACTTCGAGACAATTTTACAGTCATGTGGTAAAATGGACAAAAGGCTGTACGAAAACCATTTGTCCACCGGAATACAAAGGCAAAAGTCCGGCAATAATGAGGACAGGAAACGGAAAATAACCTGCGTGCCTGCGAAAAAACAGCAGGTTTCAGCGGATTTGGAGGACAGAATTTTATTTATGAAGAAATTATTGGCAGTTTTATGTGCGGGCGTGCTGGCAGCAGGTGTGGTCGGCTGCGGCAGCAATACAGACAACATGGAATCCCAGGGGACGGTGGAGAGCTCTGCGTCCCTGGAGGAAAGCACACAGGAAAGCCCGGAAGCGGATGGCTCTGAGGCGGAGAGCAGCGCCTGGGCAGATGCTTCCGGCGAAGGAAATGATGACAGCGAGGGCTGGACGGAAGAGATGGAGAGCATAAAGGCGGCGGTGGTTGACGCTCTGGGAGATAACTACTGGCCCAACATGGCGCTGGATGCGGAGATGTTTGAGACCTCCTTCGGCGTGACGGCTGATATGTACGAGGATTATCTGGCGGAGATGCCCATGATCAGCACCAACGTGGACACTCTTGTGGTCGTGAAGGCAAAGGAAGGGCAGGAGCAGGCGGTGGAAGATGCCCTGAACGCCTACCGCAATGCAAAGGTGAACGACACCATGCAGTATCCCATGAATCTGGGCAAGATCCAGGCATCCAGGGTTGAAAGGATCGGAAGCTATGTCTGCTTTGTGCAGCTGGGTGCCGACACCATGGAGGCGCTGGACCAGGGAGACGAGGCGGTCATCGCCCAGTGTCAGGAGGTCAACGAATTGGTATTGGAGATCATCAGTCAAAAGATACAGTAAAACGGAGTGATGGAAATGGTTTTCAGCAGCGTTATTTTTCTGTTTCGGTTTCTGCCTGTATTTTTGATCTGCTATTATCTGGTTCCCGGGAGGATGAAAAATCTCATCCTCCTTTTAGGGAGCCTTTTCTTTTATGCCTGGGGCGAGCCGGTGTATGTTCTTCTCATGCTGTTCTCCACCGTCTCGGATTTCATCCACGGGCGGATGATCGAAAAATGCAGGGGAAAGACAGGGGCAAAGGTGCTTCTGTGCTCCTCTGTCGTTATCAATCTGCTGGTGTTGGGCTTCTTCAAGTATGCGGACTTTCTGATCGGGATTTTGAATTCCCTGACCGGAAGCGCCATCCCGCTTCTGAATCTCCCTCTGCCCATCGGCATCTCTTTTTACACCTTCCAGACCATGTCCTACACCATAGACGTCTACCGGGGCGAGGTGAAGGCGCAGAGGAGGCTTTTGGACTTCGCCGTATTTGTCACCATGTTCCCGCAGCTGATCGCAGGCCCCATTGTCAGGTACAGGGATGTGGAAAAAAAGCTCCATGAGCGGACGGTGAGTGCAGAGACGGTAGCAGAAGGCATGAAGCGCTTTTGCGTGGGTCTGGCAAAAAAAGTGCTTCTGGCGAATGCCCTCGGGGAACTCTGGACTGAAATTTCTGCCAGGAACCTGCAGCAGGTGAGCATGCTCACCGCCTGGCTCGGCATCCTCGCCTTTGCGTTCCAGATTTATTTTGACTTTTCGGGCTATTCGGATATGGCGATCGGGCTGGGGCGGATGCTTGGCTTTTCCTTCCCGGAGAACTTCAACTATCCCTATATCTCCGCCTCGGTCACGGAATTCTGGAGAAGATGGCACATTTCCCTCGGCACCTGGTTCAGGGAGTATGTTTATATTCCTCTCGGGGGCAACAAAAAGGGGCTTCCCAGACAGCTTTTGAACATTCTGATCGTCTGGATGCTCACCGGCATCTGGCACGGAGCGGGATGGAACTTTTTGTTCTGGGGGCTGTGGTTTGCCTTCTGGCTGATACTGGAAAAGCTCTTTCTGGGAAAGCTTCTTGCGCTGCTCCCGAAGGCGGTGGGCTTTCTCTACACAAGTCTGGTGGCGCTGACAGGCTGGGTATTCTTCGCTCTTGACAGTCCGGGACAGATCGTTTCCTATCTCAGGGCCATGGCGGGGGACACGGGAATCCTTCTGGATGGTCTGGGGCGATATCTGGGCGCGGAGTATGCGGTGCTGTTCCTTCTGGCAGCGGCGGCGGCAACACCCCTTCCCGGAAAGCTGGGCAAGAGAATGGAAAACTCCAAAAGCGGTCTGGGAATTGCCCTGTACCGGGCGGGAGAAAAGCTCATTCCCGCAGCACTCCTGATCCTGTCCGCAGCGGGCATAGTAGATGCAACCTACAATCCGTTTTTATATTTTCGATTTTGAGAGGCATAGGACTGTGGGGCTGAAAGAAAGACAAACATCGGTAGGGAGGGACAGATTGTGAGACAAAGCCAGCGAAAAAATGCGATCTTTACCATCGCCGTCATCGCGTCGGTGATCCTTGTGTTCACTATAGCTGATTTCCTGAATGCGGACAGGAGCTACTCTGAGACGGAGAACAGACTCCTCGCCGGGAAACCGGCGTTTTCCCGTGCGGCCCTGTTTGACGGAAGCTACACCTCTGACCTTGAGGACTATGTGACCGACCAGTTTGTGGGCCGGGACAAATGGATCCGCATAAAGACCATGACAGATATTGCCCTGCAGAAAAAGGAGATAAACGGGGTATATCTGGGAAAGGACGACTACCTGATCGAACAGCATCTGCCGGAGGACTATACGGAGGTGCAGATCAACAAGAAGCTGATCCTGCTGGAAAAGCTGGTGGAGAACTGGGATGCGGATGTCATGCTGGTGCCTACGGCGGATAACATCCTGACAGACAGGCTGCCGGACAATGCGCCTGCGTTTGACCAGAAGGCTTTCCTGGACAGGGTGCGTGAGTTTGTGGGGGAGGAGCACTATGTGGATGTCTATTCCGCGCTGGAGGAGCATAAGGACGAAGAGATCTACTACCGCACCGACCATCACTGGACCAGCCTGGGAGCCTGCTACGGTTATCGTGCCTGGGCAGCATACAAGGGCATACAGCGCTATCCCTACAATATCAATACCATGGCTGTGGCGACAGAAGACTTTCAGGGAACCCTGCAGTCCAAGGTGAACCTGAACCTGACAAGCGACAGGATCACTTATTTTCAGGAGACAACCCTGCGGCCGGTGAAGGTGACCTATGATATGGATCCCTCCGCCACAGCGGAAAGCTGCTATGAGACCTCTTATCTCGACACAAAAAACAAGTACGGATTTTTCCTGGACGACAACCACGCGCTGGTCACGATCGAGACGGGAAGGAGCGGCAAGGGAACTCTTTTTGTCATCAAGGACTCCTATGCAAACTGCTTTGTGCCCCTGCTTTTGCCCCACTACAGCAAGATATATGTGCTGGACCTGCGCTATTACAACGGCAGGCTGTCCCAGCTGATGAATTCCTGCGCCCCGCAGGCGGAAGGGGATTCTGAGGAAAAAATGGATGTGCTGGTCCTGTACAACTGCATCCATTTCCTGGAGGACTTCCAGTACTATGAATAGCGGAAATTCTTTGCCTTTTTTCCCCGTCCGTGTTAAGATGCTGGGAAGAAGCAGCAGTTTTGATTCGGAAGGAAATGTATGAACGCAGTTATTTTTGATATGGACGGTGTCCTTTTTGACACGGAGCGGCTCTGCGAGAGGAGCTGGCTGGAGGTGGCCGGAAAATGGAAGCTTCCGGGAATGAAGGAGATTTTTCCAAAGTGCATCGGGCTGAATGCCAACGACAGCAGGAAGATCGTGCTGGGCGCCTACGGGGAGGACTTTGACTACCCGAAATTTCGGGAGGAGGCGTCCGCATGGTTTCGGGACTATATAGAGAAAAACGGGCTTCCCGTCATGGACGGCGTGACGGAATGCCTGCAGTGGCTCAAGAGCCATGGCTGGAAGGTCGGGCTGGCATCGTCCACCAGGCAGTCCACCGTATTGAGCCATCTGGAGCAGGCGGGCATCCGGGAGTATTTTTCCTGTGTCGTGACGGGAGACATGGTGGAGCACTCAAAGCCGCTGCCGGACATTTATTTATTGGCCTGCCGTGAGCTCGGCACCAGGCCGGAGGAGACCTATGCGGTTGAGGATTCTCCAAACGGCATCCGCTCGGCGCACGGGGCAGGCATGATCCCGCTGATGGTGCCGGACATGCTGGAGCCGGACGAGGAGATGAGGAACTTAAGCGAAAGAATTTTCAACGATCTGGGGGAAGTTCTGGATTACTGGAAGCAGTCGGAGGAGAAGATTTAATGGCAAACCTTGGCATCCCGCAGAATACCATAGAGATTTTGCAGAAGTATCATTTTAATTTTCAGAAGAAATACGGACAGAATTTTCTCATAGATTTAAGCGTCCTGGACCGGATCATCTCGGCGGCTCAGATCACGAAGGAGGACTGTGTGCTGGAGATCGGCCCGGGCATCGGTACCATGACGCAGTACCTGGCGGAGAACGCCGGGGAAGTGGTGGCGGTGGAGATTGACAAAAACCTGATCCCCATTCTGGAGGAAACGCTGTCAGCTTATGACAATGTGACGATCATCAACAATGACATACTGAAGGTGGATGTGAACAAAATCGTGCAGGAGAGAAACGGCGGCCGCCCGGTCAAGGTGGTGGCAAACCTGCCCTACTACATCACCACGCCGATCATCATGGGGCTGTTCGAGAAGCAGGTGCCCTTAAAGAGCATCACCATCATGGTGCAGAAGGAGGTGGCGGACCGTATGCAGGTGGGTCCCGGCACGAAGGACTACGGCGCCCTTTCCCTGGCTGTGCAGTACTATGCAAGTCCGGAAATCGTGGCAAACGTGCCTCCGAACTGCTTTATCCCCAGGCCCAATGTGGGGAGCGCAGTCATCCGGCTCACAAGATATGAGGAGCCGCCTGTCAAAGTGAAGGATGAGAAAAAAATGTTCGCGATCATCAGGGCGTCCTTCAATCAGAGGAGAAAAACCCTTGTGAACGGGCTCGGCAATGCTTCCGGGCTTCCGGTGACAAAGGAGCAGGCGGCGGCCGCCCTGGAAAAGATGGGTCTCTCCCCCACGATCCGCGGGGAAGCGCTGACTTTGGCCCAGTTTGCCGAGCTGAGCGATCTGCTGTCATGAGACTTCTGTTTCTGATGTCCGGGATATAGTTTAAAAATACAAGGTATGTCTACAATATCTTGTATTTTTTTGCTTTTGTTTTTGACATATACAGTGCAGATATGGTAAACCTGTCTTTGACAGCAAAAATGCCGCAATCCCTGTAAATTCAAGGGGTTGCG
>CAYPSH010000013.1:7694-15408 GCA_964413445.1 uncultured Acetatifactor sp. | reverse complement strand
AGATGTCTCAGATACCCTTCCCTGCGCATCTTATGATAATAGGGAACGTTCTTTTCTGAAAAATAGTCCAGCGCCGCCCTCAGGATCAGACGGTAATCCCCGTCCACGATCCTGCAGTCATCCACTGTCACCACATCGTAAAAGCTGCCACGTTTGTGCAGCCCCAGCGCAAGCGGTCCGTCCTTTACCTCATCTCCGAAGGAAAATTCCATTTTATTCCGGTAAGCGTACGCCTCGGGGCTTGGCTTTATGCCCTCCCACACCCAGGGGGACTCCTGGCGGTTCAGGACGCCGTCCAAAAGCTTCTTTACCTGCTCCTCCTTGATACGAAGCTGTTCCTCATACTCCAGAGAAAGATAAGTACATCCGCCGCATACGCCAAAATGGGAACACGGGGAACCTGTTTCAAGAGGTGACTTTTCCAGCACCTCCAGCAGACGGCCCTCCGCCTTCCCTTTTCTCACTTTGCTGACGCAAAATCTGATCTTCTGACCGGGCAGGCTGTTTTTCACGATAACGGTGCCTTCCCCGGTGGGCACTACGCCTTTGTTGGGGAAATCCACCCTCTCTACTCTCGCCTCGAATACCTGTCCTTTTTTCATTTACTTAGTTCTCTCCCTCGTCAACGAAGAAATCATCCTCTTCGTCATCCGGTTCTTCGTCCTCAAATTCATCCTCGTCCTCAAACTCGTCCTCGAAGTCCTCGAGATACTCAGGAGTGAAATAGCGGTATACCGCATATGCGATCGCCGCAACCGCAGCGATCACGCCGATCACTGCCAGGACACAAACTACTACATTGCACTTTTTCTTCTCAGGCTCTTCCTTTTTTCCAAGGAATTCGTTCAGCTTCGCAACGCTGATCAAATCGTCAAGTTTATTCATTTGACACCTCCTGCATTGTGTTGAGATTTACAGGTAACAGTATACCATATTTCATTCAAAATTACTACAGTCTTTTCAATTTTGCAAAGGAAGCATACATGATCTTGGTTCCGGCCTTGTCAAAATCCACCGTGACCTTGTAATCTCTGGGTTCCCTGACCAGAGCCGTCACCTTTCCCTCGCCGTATTTGATATGGGAGACTCTGTCCCCCACGCCGTAGGACAATTCTGCCTCAGGCTGCGTGGGCATCCCCTTGGAAATGCCCGCAAGCTGGTTTAAGCTGCCCATCTCCCTCGCGATAAAGGGCTTGTCCGCTTTCGCAGTCGCCCTGGTGCGGAGCACTGCCTTGGGACGGAAGTCATAGCCGCTCTTTTCGCCTGCGCCGCCGGAGGCGATGCCCTCCCTGGATCCGCCTTCTCTAAAGCTGCCTCTTCCGGCGCCGCCACCGCCGATGCCGATCAGCCCGGCCAGCATGTCCGCATCCTCCAGCCTTCGCCTGGAGGCAGGCGGCCTGTTGTCCATCAGTTCTTCCGGAATTTCCCTGATGAAACGGCTCATGGGATTGTACTGGGTCTCTCCTCTCGTCATGCGCATCCTGGCACAGGTCAGCGTCAGATCGTTCATGGCTCTGGTGATCCCCACATAGGCAAGCCTTCTCTCCTCCTCGATATCGGAGGGGTCGTCGGAGACAATGGTCATGTAGCTGGGGAAGAGGCCGTCCTCCATCCCCGCCAGATAGACATTGGGGAACTCCAGTCCCTTGGCAGAGTGGAGCGTCATCAGAAGCACCCTGTTGTCATCACTGTCCACGTTGTCAATGTCCGCCACAAGCGCCACCTCAGCCAAAAACTCCGTCAGGTTCGGCTCCTCATGGGTCTCCTGGTAGGTCACCGCCTTGGTGATCAGTTCGTCCACATTTGCGATCCTGTCCTCGCCGTTTTCCTCATCATAATCCTGCAGATAGTCGGCGTAGCCGATGGTCTCCACGATCTCCTTGATCAGCTCCGCCACCGTCATGTCCGCAGAGGCCTTTCTGAAGCCCTGGATCAGGTGGACAAAGGGTCTGATCTTCGCAGAGGCCTTTCCCAGGCTCATGATCTCGTCGGTCAGCTCCATGGCCTCATACAGGCTGATGTCCCGCATCTGCGCGTAATCCTCCAGCTTGTCCAGCGTCACCTGGCCGATCCCTCTCTTCGGCACGTTGATGATCCGCCTGAGAGCCACCTCGTCCCGTCCGTTGTCGATGGTCTTTAAGTACGCCAGGATATCCTTTACCTCCATCCTGGAGTAGAAGTTGGTCCCTCCGACTACATTGTAGGGGACGCCCTCCATGATCATGCGCTCCTCCAAAAGTCTCGCCTGGGCGTTGGTCCGATAGAGCACTGCACAGTCCTTATACTGCTCGCCCTGCCGCACCTTCCTGCATACATCATCCGCGATGAACTCCGCCTCCTCGTAGGCGTTGTCAAACTGTCTCAAGTGGATGAGGCTCCCCGCTCCCCGGTCTGTCCAGAGAGCTTTGTCCTTTCTTCCGGTGTTATTTCGGATCACTGCATTGGCCGCATCCAGAATGGACTGGGTGGAACGGTAATTCTGCTCCAGCTTGATGATCTTCGCCTCGGGAAAATGCTGCTCAAAGTCAAGGATATTGCGGATATTGGCGCCTCTGAATTTGTAGATGGACTGGTCGTCGTCGCCCACCACACAGAGATTTCTGTATTTGTCCGCCAGAAGCCTCACCAGCTCAAACTGCGCCGTGTTGGTGTCCTGATACTCGTCCACCATGATATAGCGGAACCGCTCCTGGTAGGAGTCCAGCACCTCCGGGCAGCTCTGGAACAGCTCCACGGTCTTTACGATGATATCATCAAAATCCAGCGCATTGTTTTTCTGCAGGGTCTCCTGATACTCCCTGTATACTCTCGCATAGACCGACTTGACGAAATCTCCCGCCGCCGTCACCTCAAACTCCCTGACACTGACAAGATTGTCCTTGGCGGAAGAGATCTCTCCCATCAGAGCTCTCTCCTTAAACTTTTTGGTGTCAATGTCCAGCCGCTTGCAGACTCCCTTCATCACTGTCTTCTGGTCGTCTGTGTCATAGATGGTAAAGCCGTTGTCAAAGCCCAGCCTGTCGATATGGCGGCGCAGGATGCGCACGCAGAGGGAGTGGAAGGTGGAGACCCAAACCTGGTCGGAGCCGAAGCCCACCAGCTTGTCCACTCTCTCCCTCATCTCGCCCGCCGCCTTGTTGGTAAATGTGATCGCCAGGACGTTCCAGGGTTTGACCCCCATCTCCTCGATCAGCCAGGCGATTCTGTGGGTGATGCAGCGGGTCTTTCCGCTGCCTGCACCCGCCAGCAGAAGAAGCGGTCCTTCTGTCTGAAGCACCGCCTCCTTCTGCTCTCTGTTCAGGGTATCATATATACTCATAGCTTGTTTCCTTTTACTGCTTTTTATTACTTTTGCGGTCACTGCACCCGGTCGTTCTCGTCGAAGGCATCCCCGCACTCGGGACAGAATTTGGGCGGATGCGCCGGGTCTTCCGGCTCCCAGCCGCACTTGTCACACTTATACAAAGGGGCGCCTTCAGGCTTTTTTGTGCCGCAGTTGGTACAGAATTTTCCCTGGTTGACCGTCCCGCAGCTGCAGGTCCAGCCCGCCTCCGCAGGCTTCGGGGAACCGCATTCCATACAGAACCTGCCTCTGTTGTCCGCATGACCGCACTTGCAGGTCCAGCCTAAGCTGGGTGCGCCCGCCTGCATTTTCTGCGCCTGTCCGGCCGCCGCCCCATAAGTCTGCTGCACTGCCCCCTGCCCAGCATTTCCCGCGCCGAAAGAGGCGTTTTGACCCATCATGTTATTCATCATGCCCATAGCCATCATGTTCACGGCGCTGTCCATGCCGGAGCCGGAATTTTTGCCGTTTGACATGTTCTCCATCATGTTGGAGAAGGCTTCCGTCTTTCTTGCGGCCTGCATATCCGAGCTGCGCAGCATCGCGGTATCCTGCCACTTCTGGAACCTCTCTCTGTCCTGAGCAGGCATATCCGCCGAATTGATCGCCATCTTTACCATCTTTATGCCGCGAAGGCCGGTCCACTGGCTGCTCAGCTCCTCGGTCAGATAACTGCACAGTTCCGCGGAAAAGCCGGGGATCTCATAAGGTCTGATCCCCCTGGCGGAAATCTTTGCCAGCGCAGGCTGCAGAGCTGTCAGAAGCTCGCTCTTCATGGCGGAGATCAGGTCTGCCTTCCTGTAGCTGTCTGTGACATTTCCGCACACATTGGTATAGAAAAGAATGGGGTCGACCAGCTGAAAGCTGTACTGTCCGTTGATCTTCACCGCCGTGTCAAAATCAAAGCCCGTGTTCTTGTCGAGCACGCGGAACGGGATGGGAGACGGCGTTCCGAAAAGATTGTTGATGATCTCCTTGGTGTTGAAGAAGTAAACCCTCTGGTCCTTCGCCGTGCTGCCGCCGAAGGCAAAGCGCTTTCCAAGCGTCTGAAAGCTCTCCTGTATCGTGTCTGAAAGCCTGGAGAGGTCTCCGTAAAAAAGGCTGGGTTCAGATGAATTGTCGTAGATAAACTCTCCCGCATCGGCGCACACATCCACAACCTTTCCCTGCTCCACGATGATCATGCACTGTCCTTCGTTCACCGCCACGATGGAGCCGTTGGAGATAATGTTGTCCGAGCCCCTGTTATTTTTTCTATCCTTGGCCCTCTTTGCCCCTTTCACCATCAGCACATCGTTGGAAAGAGAATCACAGTAGAAATACTCCCGCCACTGGTCGGCCAGTGCGGACTCCAGCGCATTCTTTGCTGCCTTGATCAATCCCATTTGCTTTTCCTCCCACATTGTTGTATGATCCGCCGGCTGCCCTGACCTGCTCCGGGCAGCCGTTTGGATTCATTTTAGCAAATTTCGGGGATTCGCTCAACTAATTTTTCGGATATTCCCGATATTCTTCAAAGTTACCTGGCAGCCTCCCTGGCAAACTCCGTCGTCACCAGTTCTTCGTAAGGCACTCTCTCTTCGATCACGCCCGCGTCCATAAGGATATTCTGCAGAAGCGTAAAGGAGTCCTCCTCAAAGATCAGATCCTCCTTCCAGGTATCCTGGTCATAATAGCGTTCCACGATAGTCGTGATGATATCAATATCCGTCTCCGCAAACTGCGGTTCGATCACTTCCGCTATCTCTGCCGGAGTATGCCTGCGCACATAATCCATCCCTTTCTGCAGGGCATTGGTAAACGCCTGGACCGTGTCCGGGTGATTCTCCAGATAGCTCTTCTTCGCCGCGAAGGAGGTGTAGGGCACATAGCCGGATTCCTCCCCCAGCGATGCCACCACATAGCCGTCCTGTTTGCTCTCCAGCATGGTGGCATGAGGTTCAAATTCCACAGTAAAGTCGCCCTGTCCGCCGCTGAATGCCGCCGCTGTGGAGCCGAAGTCGATACTCTGGTCGATATTCAGATCCGTTTTGGGATCGAGTCCCTTCTTTTCCAGAATGTACTCAAACACCATCTCCGGCATGCCGCCCGCTCTTCCGCCCAGCACATCCTTTCCCCGGAGCATATCCCAGGAGAAATCCTCGATCGGCTCTCTGGAAACCAGAAAATTCCCCGCCCGCTGGGTCAGCTGCGCAAAGTTTACGGCGTAGTCCTTCGTGCCGCCCGCATAGGTGTAAACCGTTGACTCGCAGCCCATAAAGCCGA
Organism: uncultured Acetatifactor sp.; assembly: GCA_964413445.1. Lineage (GTDB taxonomy): Bacteria > Bacillota > Clostridia > Lachnospirales > Lachnospiraceae > Acetatifactor. The sequence continues at coordinate 9,800 of CAYPSH010000013.1, read as the reverse complement.
TGTCGGCCTCATCCGTCAGAAGAGCTGTCATGGTTTTGTCTGCACCGTAGCCGGTCACAAGTTCCAGATCGATTCCCTCCTCCGCAAAGTATCCCTCTTCGATCGCAACGTAGAGCGGAGCATAAAAAATGGAGTGGGCCACTTCGTTGAGCACAACCTTTGTGCCCGCATCATCTCCACCCGTCCCTTCCGCTCCGCAGCCTGTCAGGCATGCAAAAAGCGCCAGTGCTGCCACTGACGCTCCAAAGATTTTCCTGATGTGTTCTTTCCTCATGATGCGCTTTTTCATACATGTCTCCCCTTTTCATTTTCCATGCACTATTCTATGCAGGTATCCCAAAAGGGGTGCTATCTTAAGGCAGCGCTGAGAAAAACGTCTCAGAGGTTTGCCTTGATCTTTTCGATCATCTCCTGATACTCTTCCTCTGTCAGGAAGGTTTTGCCGGGGTTCATCTGGAAGGTGCCGCCCCACTCGTCCCCTCCGTTGTACTTCGGGCAGAGGTGCATATGCAGGTGGCAGCCTGTATCGCCGTAAGCGCCGTAATTTAATTTGTCGGGATGGAAGGCAGCGTGGATCGCTCTCGCCGCATGCGCCACATCCTCAATGAACAGCCTTCTCTCCTCCTCGGAGATATCGATCATCTCACTGACATGGTCCTTGTAGGCCACAATGCATCTCCCGGGCTTGGACTGCTCCTTAAAAAGGAACAGGCTGCTGACCTTTAAGTCACAGATAAAAATACCGAATTTGTCCAGCAGTTCTCCTCTCATACAATAGGCACAATTTACATCTTTCATCTCTCATTTCCTCCTCGTTTTTATTCTTCCGCCGGCTTTTCCGCCCTGCGGGGTTTATCCTTCTTTTTTTTCTCCTGCTTTTCGGAAGCGCTTCCCTTCTCCGCCTTGTGGAGCTCATCCACCATCTTTTCGATCATCAGCTTTTTGACATAGACGTCAAAGCTTAGCATACAGATAAAAGCGAAATTCTGCAGGAAATCTCTCGATCCCTCCGGCGCATCCTGATAGCTCTGCTCGGAAATCCTGAACTTTTCCATCACATCCGCCTTCAGCACCTCGACCTGCTGTTTTTCCAGGCTGAAAGCTTCCCTGTAGACCTTCTCCAGATTATAGTCCTTTTCCTTTTGAAAGAAACGCTCCGTAACGGGGTGTAGCAGTGTCTGGATATCGTTGATGGACAGGATTCCCTTATAATAGTAGATAAAAATAAGCAGGAGCACATGTTCCTTTGAATACTTTTTCTTGACGGGCGGGGGAAGCAGATCGTTTTTTGCATAGTTGTTGATCATTGTCTTGGTCAGGATCTTGTCCTCACCGGGATATCTCGACGATGATTTCAGCCTGTCCTCCATAAATGTGGTGACCTGATCCATATACAGGTCAATGTCCGGGATATCATCCGGGTCAACATACTGTATCCTGTCCAGGCTGGCTAAAATACTGTTCAGCAGATCGTCTTTATCTATTGTCATTGCCTTCTTCACCTCTTATTGCTTGTTTTGCCCTGCGCTTATTATATAGTAATCAAAACTACATGACAACCGTTTCTTAAAAGAAGTTGACACGATTTTTTCTCTACTCTTTACTTTACAACTTTAGTATGTTAAAATACCTTCAACAGGGCTGTAAAATTTCACAGTGTAAAAGTATCAAGTGAGGTGGTTATGATATGAACAAAAAAATAAAGACAGAGGCCGTGGATGCATTGTTTGACGCAGTTCTCTGTCTGAAGACCAGAGAGGAATGCTACAGCTTTTTTGAGGATCTGTGTACTGTAAACGAACTGCTCTCCCTGTCCCAGCGCTTCGAGGTTGCCTCCATGCTGAAAAGTCATAAGACATACCTGGAGATTGCTGAGAAGACAGGTGCTTCCACCGCTACCATCAGCCGCGTGAATCGTTCCCTGAATTACGGAAACGATGGCTATGATATGGTATTCGGCAGGATGAACCTTACGCAAGAGAAGAAAACCGGGGAATAAATCTTTCCCGAAAAGAGAAGTCTGCAGAGTATCCCTGCAGGCTTCTTTTTTGCGCAGATATGTATCAGAGAGAACCGCCTTCTGTCTTTTCGGCATTCTCTTCCTTT
>CAYPSH010000013.1:4875-7594 GCA_964413445.1 uncultured Acetatifactor sp. | reverse complement strand
CGCTTCCGCGATGGCGGCCTTTGCCGATTTTCTTCCCTCCTTGACTGCCCTTCTGGCAGGTTTCGGTCTCTTGGAGGAAGCCTCCTGGTTCATATTGCAGCCGCCCTGGAAGATCGCCTTTTCATCGATGACGATGGTTGTGGTGGTGATATCGCCGATCACCTTTGCAGATGAGGTCAGCTCCACCCTCCCGGGAGCTGAGACGTTGCCTTCCACCTCTCCGCCGATGATCACCGCTGACGCTGAGATATCCCCGTTGATGTAACCCTCCGCTCCCACGATCAGGGTCTCCTTCACATTTACATTGCCGATTACCCTGCCGTCTACTCTCGCGGAGCCCTGCGACGTGAAATCACCCTCGCACTCTGCGCCTCTTCCAATGATCGTCGTAATAATGATATCCCTGTTTTTCATTTTGTTCATCCTCCGTTGTTTCAACCGCTGATGGAGAGCATATCCATCGGATCGATATAGGCATCATCAAGCATCATCTGGTAGCCAAACTTGCTGTTGTCGTCGCTGATGACAAACAATGTAGTCCCCTGCGTTATTTCCTCTCCCTGTTTTACCTTTACCTCGCCCTGGTTTAAATAAATGGTGACATAGCCGTTTCCGTGGTCGATCCACACGCTGTGGCCGTACTCGCTGTCATCGTTCACAGCCGTCACCGTCCCCCCTGCCGTGGCCACCACCATCGAGCCGGATGTCGCTGTAAACAGGCACATGGGATTTCCCTCCGTGATCTCCTCCACGGATGCGGACCCCGTCAGCGGAAACTCCGTCGGCAGGGACTGTTTCTCAAGCTGCTCGGAAAGGAGAGATTCACTCTGTGTCTTCTGGTTGACCGTATCGCTGAGGATCTGAACGGATTCGTTCAGGGAGGCGATCTGCTGTTCCAGCTGGGTCTTCTCCTCCTCCAGCGCAGCAATGGACTCCTGGCCTGCCAGTATTTCCGTATTCTTTTCTCCGATCATATCCTGTTCAAACAGGAAAAAACCGATCATGACCCCCAGTCCCGCACACAACACCAGCAGAACAGTATAAAGCAGCCAGGGATGGAGCCGATACTGCTTTAAATTTGCATCCACTGCGTCTGATGTCACGAGGAGCATATGACCTGTCTTACGCTTATGTCTTACACGACTCATAAAAAAAGTCACCTCCGGCAAAACATCAATAGTGTAATTTTACCATAAGGTGACTGTATCATCAACAACTTTTTAACATTTTTGTAATACTTTTCCGACAAAATACGAAAAAATCTATCTATTTTCGTCCCTGCAAAGCTCCAGGACATGTTTCCACTCCAGATTTCCGCCAAACAGATCCAGTGCGCTTCCTATGGTTACATTCAGGCGGTTCTGCCCCAGGCTTCGAAGCTGTTCAAGATCCCCGTAGCTGTGGACTCCTCCGGCGTAGGTCATGGGCTTTTTTCCCCAGCTCCCCAAAAGCCTCACGAGCTGTGTCTCTATGCCCCGGGCCTTTCCCTCCACATCCACCGCATGGACCAGAAACTCATCGCAGGAATCCGAAAGTCTGTCCAGAAGAGCCGGTTCCACATACTCCCCTGTCACCTTCTGCCACCTGTCCGTCACCACCAGATATCCCTTGTCCGACTTCTTGCAGCTTAAGTCCAGCACAAGATGCTCTTTTCCCACCGCCCGCCGCAGTTCTTCCAGGCGGTCATAGCAGATTCTTCCCTCGCGGAACACATAGGAGGTCACGATGACATGAGAGGCGCCTGCATCCAGAAAATCGGCAGCATTTTCCGGTGTGATCCCTCCGCCGACCTGCATGCCTCCCGGATACGCCTTCAGCGCCGAAATCGCCTGTTTTTTTGTCTCCTCATAAAATTCGCTCTGTACGCCGTTCAGCAGGATGATATGTCCGCCGCGAAGTCCGTTTTCTTTGTAAAAACGTGCAAAAAAAGCGGCATCCTGACCGGAGACGAAATTTTCCTCTGCCGTATTTCCGTCATCCTTAAGGCTTCCGCCCACGATCTGCTTCACTTTTCCGTTATGAATATCAATACATGGCCTGAATTCCACTCTGCACCTCTCTTTTCGTCTTCTGAATAATTCTGCTTTTTCTTCACATACTATTTTCAATCAGCCTCCCACGCACGCTGGCGGCATGATTGAGGAAAAAGGAAGCAGAATGGAGGAGACTATGAAAAAAACGAAACAACTTACGGGAGTAAGAAAGCTTCTGGTGCTTGGGCTGGTGCTCGCCTACATTTGTATGGCAACAGCCTGCACCAACAACAATGGGAACAACAATTCCGGCAGTATGGCCGGAAGCAGTTCCCAGTCTGAGACAGACAGTACGGACAATGACCGTACCGACAACACAACTGACAATAACACAGCCGACAATAACGGAGGCTCCGTGCTGGAGGATGCCGGCAACACCGTCACCGATGTCATCGACGATGCCGCAAACGGCATTACCGACATGGCTGACGACCTGATGGGCGGCAATGATACGATCGGCGAGAACGGCGAGGGCACAGGCGTAAACGGCGGTACCGCAAACGGAGCCGCTGACACAGGCAATACCACCGGTACAAACGCCACCGGCACAGACAACGCCAATGCCACCGGCACAAACGCCACGACTGACACAAACAGCACCGGTACAAGGTGACTTTCCGGATTGCCATCAGGCGTCAGGAGCCCGTCTGCCCCGGTACGGCGCCTGAGACAATCCCGTCACATCA
>CAYPSH010000013.1:2778-4775 GCA_964413445.1 uncultured Acetatifactor sp. | reverse complement strand
CTTTATTCCTCCATAATGGTACCGTCCCTGTAGGCTTCCAGCAGTTCCTCAAGATAATAGATGTTTTCCTTGATCTCCCTGCCGATATCCGTATCCGCAACCAGCTTCCTCGTCTGGAAATTTTCCACCTCTATGGAATCGGAAAAGATATCGGATTCCTTCTGGATGACTGCCTTTGCGGACTCAAAGGGCTCATGTGCCACCAGACGCATCCCTCTGGAATTACATACCAGCGTATAACCGGCGATCCCCGTCTTCTTCTGATACGCCTTGGAAAAGCCTCCGTCGATCACCAGAAGCTTTCCGCCGCACTTGATCGGGGACTCCCCGTGGATCTGCTCCACGGGCACATGGCCGTTGACAATATGTGCTCCCCTTGTGTCCAGGCCAAACTCCGTGAGGATACGGTTCACTGTTTCCTCCTGCTCCAAAAGCCGGTAATAGCTGTTCTTTTTCTCTTCCTTGACCTCCGCATCCGCCACGAAATATCTCTCAAAGGTAGACATCTTCTCTTTTCCGAACACAGGGGAACCTTTTCCCGTCCAGATATACCACATCATATCCTGACCGGCATTCCGCTCCGCCTGATCCTTGGCGTAATACCCTCTTCTGGCATAATATTCCAGGATGTCGTAGAGCGCCTTGCCCTTGTATTTTTTGCCGTAAACCTCCACCTCCGCAAAGCTGCCGTCCGGGTTTAAGGGGACACAGCCGTGGAACAGGAGATTTCCGTTGTAAATCTTGTACATGCCGCCCTTGGCATACAAAAACTTCACATGGCGCTGCAGCTTGTCACATTTTAAGAAAGCCTGCTGAAGCCTTGCCATCAGCTTGCCCTCCTCCTCCGTCAGTTCAAACGGGTTTGCCGGATCGATGGTGGGGAAATCCATATCCAGCATCTCGTATTCCCTGCCGTCAATGCTGACCACGCCCTTCTCATAATCAATGCGGTCTAAGAGCATCCTGTCCTCCATATGGAATTCGGGATGACGCATGATCAGCTGCCCCTCCAGCTTAAACTGGATGATGGAAATCGCCTTGTGCATCTTGGTGTCGAGAGTTAAGTCCTTGGTGTTGTAATCTGTGTTGAACCGGATGGAGAAGGCGTCACAGTTTACATTCCCGTACACATCCATGGCAAAGGTCGCCAGCGGCAGAAGGTTGATGCCGTAGCCGTCCTCTATGGTGGCAAGATTTCCGTAGTGTGCCGCCATGCGGATCACGTTGGCGATGCAGGCCAGATGTCCGCTGGCCGCCCCCATCCACACAATGTCGTGGTTGCCCCACTGCATATCCACCGAATGGTACTTGCAGAGCGTGTCCATGATGATATGGGGGCCCGGGCCTCTGTCGTAGACATCTCCCACGATGTGGAGATGATCGATCACAAGCCTCTGGATCAGGTGGCTTAAGGCGATGATAAACTGGGGTGCCCTGCCGATCCGGATGATGGTGTGGATGATCTCATTGTAATAGGCTTCCTTGTCATGGATCTCCTCTTTTTCCGTGATCAGTTCCTCGATCACGTAGGCAAAATCGGGAGGCAGTGCCTTTCTCACCTTGGATCTGGTATATTTGGAGGAGACCCTCTTGATCATCTGCACCAGTCTGTGCAGGGAGATCTTGTACCAGTCCTCGATGTTATCCTCCTCCCTCTGGGCGATCTCCAGCTTCTCCTCCGGGTAATAGATCAGGATCGCAAGGCTTTTCTTGTCCTTGTTGCTGATGGTGCTCCCAAACTCCTCATCGATCTTTCTGCGCACGGAACCGGACCCGTTTTTCAGCACATGGTTAAACTGCTCATATTCCCCGTGGATATCCGTGAGAAAATGCTCCGTCCCCTTCGGGAGATTTAAGATAGACTGTAGATTGATGATCTCCGTGGAAGCCGCCGCAATATTTTTGTACTGCTTTGCCAGTGTTTTCAACACCTGCCTGTCTTTGTCATCCATACAACCGTTCTCCTCTCATGCTGCCTGCAATCCCGCTGCCGTTTT
>CAYPSH010000013.1:0-2678 GCA_964413445.1 uncultured Acetatifactor sp. | reverse complement strand
TCTCAGCCAAGCACCTCTTCGATCACGTTGCTCATATCGTACATTCCCGCGGGCTTTCCGGCCAGGAATTTTGCCGCCTGCACGGCGCCCCTTCCGAAGACCGCCTTGGAATACGCCGTGTGGGAAAAGGTCACCACCTCGTCCGTGCCCGCAAAGATCACATCATGGTCTCCGACAATGGTCCCGCCTCTGACTGCGCTGATGCCGATTTCCTTTGCAGGGCGCTTTTCCCGTCTGGCGCTCCTGTCGTAAACGTAGGTGTACTCCTGGCCCAGCTCCTCATTGATGGAATCCGCCAGCGCAAGCGCCGTGCCGCTGGGGGCATCCACCTTCTGATTGTGATGCTTTTCCACGATTTCGATATCGAACCCCGCGTTTGCCAGCACATCAGCCGCATTTTTTACTAGCTTCAACAGCAGATTGATGCCCAGAGACATGTTTGCGGACTTCAGGATCGCCGTAGTCCGGGAAGTCTCCTGCACCTTTTCAAGCTGCGCCTCGGAGAGACCTGTGGTACACAGGACGAGGGGAAGCTTCTTCGCCGCACAATAGTCCAGCAGCCCGTCCACCGCCGCGGCAGCAGAGAAATCGATCACGCAGTCCGCCTCCACGTCACAGTCCTCGATCCTCTGAAAAACCGGATAGGGATTGTGCCCGTCATCCCGCGCATCCACGCCTGCCGCAATGGACACCTCTTCGTCTGCGGCGATCAGAGAGCTGATCACCTGTCCCATCTTACCGTTACACCCGTGCATGATCACATTTATCATCCAAATTTCCTCCGTTTTTTAAACTGCGCACATGAAAATGTCTGCTCCGCAGCCGCTTGTTTTTCATCTGCGCCTATAAATTATCCCACCCGGAAAGGGGTGGGATAAAAAATTCACAAACTACAGTATTCCGTATGCCTCCATGGCTTTCTTCAGCCTTTCCGCATTCTTATCTTCCATCTCCGTCAGCGGCAGTCTCAGCGGTCCTGCCTCGAAGCCCATAAGCTTTAACGCCTTCTTTACCGGGATGGGATTTACCTCACAGAACAGGGCATCGCAGAGGTCCATGGCCGCAAGCTGCAGTCTTAAGCTCTCCTGTACATCCCCGTCCAGGTACTTTCTGCAGATCTCATGGGTCTGGGCCGGCGCCACGTTGGAGAGGACGGAAATGACACCTAAGCCTCCCAGAGACATGATCGGCACGATCTGGTCATCGTTTCCGGAATAGATATCCACATCCCCGCCTGCGATGGCAGCCAGATGCGCGATCTGACTGATATTTCCGCACGCCTCCTTGACACCGACGATATTTTCCACATCCCTGCAGAGTCTTACCACTGTCTCAGGCAGGATGTTGCAGCCGGTCCTGGAGGGCACATTATAAAGGAGCACGGGAAGCTTTACAGACTCCGCCACAGTCTTAAAATGCACATATAAGCCGTTCTGCGTAGCCTTGTTGTAATAAGGGCTCACAAGGAGCAGACCGTCTGCGCCGTACTTTTCCGCCTCGGTGGACAGATAGACGGCGGTCTCCGTGCTGTTGGAGCCGGTACCTGCGATGACAGGGATCCTGCCCGCAACCTTCTCCACGCAATACCGGATCACATCCAGGTGCTCCTCATGGGAAAGCGTTGACGCCTCGCCTGTGGTACCGCAGACAATGATGGCATCGGTCCCGTTCTCGATCTGGAACTCCACCAGTTTTGCAAACTCCTCGTAATTTACGCTTCCGTCCTCATACATAGGTGTGACGATGGCCACACCGGCTCCCTTGAATATTGCCATAGTTTTCCTCCTGGCTTCCCGCCTTTGTATTGTCAATCCCATACCTTGAATTTCAGGGTTTCGATCTTGGAGACCTCGTCAGCCAGCACACATATCTCATCGGACAGCCTGATCCCTGTCAGGATGATACTCGTCTCCTCACGGCATTCCAGAACATTTTTCAGCTCATCCACCGTCACGATCCCCTTCTCCACCACTCCCAGCACTTCGTCCAGGATCAGCAGATCACACTCCCCGGTGGTGAGCACCTTCTTGGCAAAGTTCACGCCATTGCGGATGTTGACAATTTCCTCCTGCTTTTTTTCCTCGGAGAGCTGCTCGAAATTTTCCTGGGAATTCTCAAAGCGGAACAGCTTGATCTCAGGCTCCATGCGGCGCAGGAAATCGGAGTTATCAAGTCCGCTCGCCTTCAGGAACTGAATGATCACAACATTTTTTCCCTCTGCCGCCGCCTGTACGGCACGGCCGATCGCCGCAGGTGACTTTCCCCTGCCGTCTCCGGCATATATATAGATCATCCCGTCAGCCATAATACACCCAAGCCTTTCTTCTGCCTGCAGACCTGCATGCTGTCAGGCGCACTGCGCAGGCACAACATTTGCAATCCATGTACTTTGCGGAATATGGTCCCTCATGATTACAGAAAACAGAATATCACATTTTGTCGGATTTGGCAAATACTGTTTTACCTATCCTCGGCCACCTCCAGCTTGCTGACGGAAACCTCAAAGGCGATCCTGCGCTCCACATTTTCCTCATCCAGCTTCTTCATATATTCCCTGCTCTGGATACGCCCCCAGACGCTGCACCGCTCACCGACCTTAAAATGATTCGCATACCGCGCATTTCTGCCCCAGCAGATACAGGGTATGTAGTCCGATTTCCCGTAGGGGCGGTTCACCG
>CAYPSH010000012.1:0-16161 GCA_964413445.1 uncultured Acetatifactor sp. | reverse complement strand
TTGTCGTGGTGGGAACCATGGTTGCGGAGTCAAGAAGATATGCCTCAGCCTGTGCAAAGAGAACAAATCTCTCATCGACAGTCTCTGCTGCCTTTGCTGCGTTGCAGAGCTCCTCATAGCCGCCGAGAACCTCCTGATAGATCTCCTCGTCATCGCCGCGCACATATTCAGCGTCGGCTGCTGTAGAACCTTCTGCCGAAGTCTCAGTTGACGCTTCGCTGCTGACAACTTCGATGGAACCGGCAGTACTGCTTGAGTCTGTTGTAGTGCTTGTGCTGCTGCCGCAAGCTGTCATGCTGGCGAGCATAGCAGAAGCAAGAACGATACTCAGTACTTTCTTTTTCATAATCTTTCTCCTCTCTAGATTATTTTGATACTTACGGTTGGAAAATGTCTTTTCACAGATGCGCTCACTTTTGGGTTTCATCACTTCAGCGCACTAAATTATGCTAAATAATAAAAAAGCGCCTTGAACCCCTTTGTTCAACGCATTCTGTCTGGAAACACAATTGTCCGTACCACATGTACAAAATAGAATTATACATAAATATCGACTTTTGTCAAGATATGCAAGGTATTATTTCCGCTATTTATTTTTAGGATATTAAAATTTATTATAAGCAAAGCCCAGGTTTCCGGACAGACATCCGAAAGCCTGGGCTCATTTTCCGATAACGGGATCTGCGACTCATTCCACGATCTGCGTGCCGTTTCTGCCGGCCTTGTAGTGCAGGCTGGTCCCACAGAAATACAGCGTGTCCGTCTCCTCCTTAAGCCGGATGGGACTCTCTTCGCATTTTGCTCTGAAATCGTCAAAGCTTCCTGTTTCCCTGCGGCTGCCCATGACACATACAAGGGCTATCTTATCGCCGTAGGCTCTTTTTTCACAGTCAAAAAGCATGTCATTGTGATCCGTCAGCTCCGTGCTGCACCAGATGCCTATGTAGCTGTCCTGCTTTCTTCCGTACAGCCATGCTCCGCTCTTTGCCACCTCATCAAATTTTCGTTCCTCCCAGAAGAGGTGGATGAAATGGATCGGCCAGCTGTCCGGTATCTCATAGAGGATCCCCAGCACATTGTCCTTCTGCAGCAGGGCAGGGGTAACGCCGTTTCCGTACCAGTAGCCCGGACGTGACTCTCCCTTTGCCTCACAGGTCTGCCCGGGATGGTTGGAATAGACCGCCAGATCCTGATCCAGGGCCGCATACCACAGCTGCTGCTGGTACCCGTACTCACCGGGTTCAAACTGCATGGTGCCGTGGAAGCACTCGTTTAAGGACTTCACATAGCGGAAGCTGTCGTACTCCTCGTCTCTCATGCGGTGCTCCCATACGCGCTCCACCCCGTCCCGCCTGGGAGACTGCACAGATGTCAGCATATAATCTTCCGTCCTGTACAGATCGATCCTGGCATTGGATGAGGCATAGCTTTGCGCCCCGGTCTGCCTCATCAGTTCGGGGATATCTTCCGGCATCCGGTAGCGGCTCGTCGCCAGCACCGCCAGCCACTCATTGTAGACGTAGGGTGCCTCGGGGACCCAATAATGGACAATAGCCTGCAGAGACTGCCTCCAGGGATACAGGGCATCCCTGTAGATCCTCCCCTGGGGGGAAATGATCACATTCTTAAAACAGTGTCTGGCGATCGTCCGCATCATGTCATCCGATGCCTTCACCGCCTTCTCCGCGATATCCTCCTCCGCAAAATCCACCAGGTTCAGCATCGCCGCAAAGGTGATCGCCGCGTAGGTACCGCTGTTAAATTCGTCAAATCCAAGCGAGCAGACATCCTCCAGCCATTCCAGGATATGTCTTCTCGCTGCCGTGTACAGCTCTCTTCCGGTTTTCCCGGATCTCACAAACACATCGTCCGGATATTCCTGCCCGAAAAAGTACGCCGTCTCATAAAACATCAGAGAGTGATTTTCACTCCAGAAGCACATGCCGTCGAATCCGTCATCATTCATCCAGTAACGGAAGCCCAGCATGGTCTTTTTGATCTCGGCCTTCAGTTCCGCGTCAAGCTCATAAATCTTCATCAGGCGGACAAGGGCACAGGTCATAAAGTCCGCGCAGTCCATCCGTCTGTCTATCTGCTTTAAGGTCACAAGGATCTCTTCCCTGTCCTGCACCGTCTGGGTTCCCAGATAGTATCTCGCAAGCATCGGATAAAGCGCAAATCCGTCGTTCTCTCCCCGCGTGATGGAGGCCACGCCTGCGATATCCTCAAGGATCGCCTTTTTTTCATCCCCGTCAGTGGCATTGAAAAAGCGGGGGCCCCGCAGTTCCATGCGTTCAAAGGTTTTTCTCAGCACGTCACCGCCCGCGGGAATGCAGACAGTGAACACCGGATATTCCTTCAGCGTAAACTCCCTTTTCCCGCTGATATCTTCCGATACGCTTCTCTCGTTCCTTTTTCTGAAATCGATCGTCTCCCTGTGGTACACAAGGCTGCTGCCCTGCGGCAGCGGTGCCCGGAAGTCTATCCTTCCGTCACGCACAACAGCGGAAGCCAGCAGCGCTTCCGCTTCGTAGTAGGGTGACACCGCCTCCTCGTCGGGGAGTGTCACAAAAATATCATCCTGTCTGTCCAAAATCTGCAGGGCAAAGGATACGCTGGTGTCACGGACGCCGAGCGTCTCCAGGCGGACAAAGACATCATTCTCTCCCTTTTTCAGCTGAAAGAAGGCTTTCCTGCTGCTGATCGGCTTGTAGACGGGCTTTTCGATCGAGACGGCCTTGACGCCGTTCAGCCACACATCCACGGCGTCATAGCTCCACAGCCTGACCGCAACCTCCATATCCTCTTTCGCCACCAGCCTTGTGGCTGCCAGCATCTCCACCTTCTTCAGATCCAGATAAAACTCCGAGTCATCCACAAAGATATTCCCGTCTGCATAGTAATATCTCCAGGGCTCGCCGATCTGGCTTGTGCGCCCCAGAGTGATCGGGGCATGCACATCCAGATCTTCATGCTTTGCCACAAGGCTGCGCAGGTATTTTTCATACCGGAGCTGATTGTCATCCCTCGTGTCATCGCTAAATTCCGTGTCGTGTCTTCCTGAAACCAGGTACTTTGTGATGTAACCGTTTCTGTCCAGGGAAAATTTTGTTTCTGATGTCTTTTCTGTCATTTCAAGTCGTCCTTTTTAACCCTTTACTGCTCCGGCCGTCATACCTTCAATAAAGTAATTACTTGCAAAGATGTAGACAAGAAGGATAGGTATGATCGCAATCGTGGCGCCGGCAAACATGATGTTCCATGCCGCCGCACCGTCTCCGGAATTCTTCAGCATGTTCACGCCGACTGTCAGCGGTCTCTTTGCAGCATTGGTCATGGTAAATACCAGCGGAAGGATGTATTCGTTCCAGCCTCCTCTGAAGGAAAGGAGTGCCACCGTTGCAAGGATCGGTTTTAAGATCGGCAGCATTATTTTATAATAAGTCTGGAAAAATGTACAGCCGTCAATTTTTGCAGCTTCGTCAAGTTCTTTCGGAACGGAGTTCATGTAGCCTCTCACCAGGAAAATGTAGGTTGCCTGCCCTCCCCCGGCAGATATTAAAATAACGCTGAACAGAGAGGTGTTCATATGCAGCTTGATCGCCAGTTCGAACAGAGGTCTCAGAGAAACGGAGCCCACGTTGATGAACATAAAAGCCACGAACAGCCCGTAGATCAGCTCTTTTCCCCTGAACTGCTTTCTGGCAAATACATACCCGGCCATACTGGACAAAAGCAGGGACAGCAGCATCACGCCGACGGCGAGATAGACACTGTTGAAGGTATAGGTCTTAAAATCCGCCTGCTCCCAGGCCTGGACATAGTTGTCAACCACAAACTTCTGCGGGAAAATATTGACACCACCCACCAGAAGCTCTTTGTTCTCCTTAAAGGATCCCAGCACTACATAGATGACCGGATACAGCGTAAGCAGGGCGATAAACAGCATAAAAATGAAAAGCAGTCCCCTGATGATCTTCGTCTGTGTAGAAAAAACCGATGTTCTTTTATTATTTGATGCCATCTCTCTCCCCTCCTTACATTACTTCATCCAGTTTCCTGGAGAAGAAAAGGTAAATAGCGGTGACAACGCCGACAATGACAGCGGCAGTCAGGCTGAGTACAGTTCCGTAACCGATCTGCGGAGCAGTTCCCGTGTTGGAGCCGAAGATCAGCTGATAGATATAGAGGAACATAACCTGAGTTCTGTTGTTGGGTCCTCCTGAAGTCAATACCATGATGGACTCATAGTCCTTGAATGCGCCGGTGATCGCCAGCATCAGGATGATCTTGAGCATGGGGCTGAGCATGGGAAGCGTGATCTTCCAGAAGGTCTGGAAGCCGTTTGCACCGTCAATCTGTGCGGACTCATACACATCCTCCGAAATGCCCGCCATACCGGAAATAAAGTAGATCATATAGTTACCGAAGCCGCCCCAGATGGCAACGATGATAACCGACCACATGGCAGTCTTGCTGTCGCCCAGCCAGTTGACGTTCTGGCTGATGATGCCGAGCGCCCGCAGAACTGCATTTAAGACACCGTTGTAGGCTGCGAAGACGAAGGTAAACACCATGGCGGAAACAGCCGTTGAAATAATGGTAGGCATGAAATATATGATTCTGAAAACGCCCGCTCCCTTGATCCTGCGGTTCATCAGAACTGCCATGATCAGCGCAAGCGGAATGATAAATACAATCTTTAAGGCAGCATATTCAAAGGTATGGCCGACACTGCGCCAGAAAGTCGTGTCCTGCAGCATTCTGGTAAAGTTGTGTCCGCCGACATAGTAAGAGGTCATCCCGTTATAGTCGTAACATACATAGCGGAAAACCCAGATCAGAGGATATACCGAGGTGACGACCAGCAGAAATACGGACGGCAGCAGCATAAAAAAGGTAGCTACGTCACCCCTTGCGACCGCCCTCGAAAACTTTTCCCCAAATGTTTTCTTCCCCTTCTGAACTTCAGGAGTTTTTGCATTATTTCCCATCTATCTTACCCTCCATTCATGTTTGCAAAAATCCAGATTCAAATCCTTTGGTTCCATTTATGATAAAAGGGCTGCAGGAAAGCAGCCCCTTTATCTCTTCCAGATCAGTTGTCGGAATATACGCAGGTGCCGGATGACGGATGAAGTTTATCAAAGTCTTCAATGATCAGTCTCTGGCAGCTTCCGTTTGCCAGACCGCTTTCAAGTGCCGCGTTATAACGGGTATTCAGATCTGCGATCGCGTCCGCTGCGGAAACGTTGCCCAGAACTACGTTCCACATAACGGTTGAATAGCCATCACCCTCTACCGTCACAGCGGGTACTGCAGGATAAACATCCTCATAATCCTGAAGTGCGAAATCAGCAATTCTTCCGGCCTTGGAAGCATCATACTTGTCAGCCATGTAGGTGGAGATAGGTGCGCTGTAGCCGCCCTCGTAATATCCCTTTAAGAACTCTTCGCTTCCGAAGAACTCAATTACCTCCCATGCGGCATCCTTATCCACTGCGGAGGAGAGCATTACCCAGCCGAAGTTAGGTGTGCAGTTCAAAGCGCCCTTTACAGTTCCTTCCATGGTAGGAAGCTCGGATACGCCCCAGTCAAAGTCGCAGGGGAACTGATCTGTGAACACGCCTGCCTCCTGGGAAGCGTTGCCCCAGAAGCAGAAGCTGCCCTGTGCGAACAGTGCACGGTTGTTGTCTACGCCCTGGGTCTCAGAGCCGGGAAGCACATAGCCGTTTGCATAGAACTGTGCTGCGAGCTCCAGAAGTTCCTGCCACTCGGAGAAGTCGAAGGTACCAGTCGTATAATCATAACCCTGATGATTGTAGCCGCTCATCTCGCCGATGCCCTCAAGCCATCTGCCGAAGCCGCCGTTTGTATAGCCTACGCCGTAGTAGGAGCCGTTTCCGTTAGCGGTGATCTTCGCCGCTGCCTCAACCATTCCCTCCAGAGTGTCGGGAACGGAGTCATAACCTGCTTCCTGAAGGAGGCCGATGTTGTACTCGATCCTGGTTCCGGAGCGAACGCCGGTAGGCATCCAGTAGATTTCATCGCCGATGCAGTTCAGGTTCTGATACATGTGGTCATAGGGCTCGTTGACGGTCTGGAAATCAGAGGAAGCTGCAATGTAGCTCGAGAGGCTCTCGAACATTCCGGTGGTCACATAGTCGCCCAGGGTGATGCCGTCAGATGCGGAGATCGACATGATGTCGGGTGCTGTGTTTGCCTGATATGCAAGCTGGATGGAGTTCATGTAGTCATCGATCAGAATGGTGTAGTTGATCTGCACATCAGTATGTGTCGCGTTAAATTCTGCGATCTTCTCTGTCATGTACTGCTCATCGTGACGGTTGTTGGACCATACGTTAATCGTCACTGCGTCTCCGCTGGCGGCTGTGGACCCTCCGGAGCTGGAATCTGTGCTCGCTGTGGAGCTGGCCGCGGTGCTGCTGCCTGCAGTGGAGTCCGTGCCCGTTGTGGATGTGCTGCTGTCACCGCAGGCTGCCATGGAAAGTACCATCGCCGCGGCGAGACACAAGCTGAAAACCTTTTTCTTTTTCATAATACTTATCTCCTTTCGTGCAAAATTGTTTACTTTAACGATTTCATCTTAATAAATTTTAGTTATATTTAAAAGGACACTTTGTTTATAATGTGTAACATTTTCTTGCAAGATACAATTTGCCGGACATTTTTTGAATTTTTTGTAACATTTTTCAATATCAATTGTATATTTTTCAATTTTGTGTTATGATAATTCCGATGATAAACAATCGGGAGATTGCAGAAAGACACATTTTTCATGATTTTGCAGTTTGGGGAGGAGGTAATACATATGGTACCGGTTACTGTGCTCATTGCGGATGACGAAGCCGCTATCCGCAACGGACTTTCTGAAATTGTACGCAATATCGACCTGGATGTGTCGGTCGTCGGATGCGCGGCAAACGGCCGGGATGCTCTGACGATGATCCGGACCTTTCAGCCTGATATTGCGATTGTTGACATCAATATGCCGGAGCTGGACGGAATGGAAGTGATCCGGATCGCCGCTGCGGAAAAGATCGCCACGGACTTTTTCATCTTAAGCGGCTACAGTGACTTTGAGTATGCCCAGAAGGCCATCCGCTGCGGCGTAAAGGCTTATTTTTTAAAGCCGATCAACCTTCTGGATTTCAGAGACATGTTTTCCAGACAGTGTCGTGAGATCTTAAAACGCCGGAGCAGCAACGACCTGATCTCAGGCGAAGCGATCTCTATCCTTCTGGACTCTTCCCGCACTCTTCTCTTAAACCAGCTGATACAGAAAAAATTTTACCGCACGGAGGATATTGAGGAAAAGCTTAAGATGTTCCACCTTTCCATCCGGAACACTTCTAACTGTGTCGTCGTATTCCAGCTCTCCGGCAGAGAGGGGAAGGATAGGCTGGACGAGATGGAGCAAAGTCTGCTTCTGAAGGGCTTCGGGAATTTTTCCTCCGAGTCCTGGCTGTATGCGGATGACCGGATTCTTTCTATAATAAATACCACAGATTCCTCCTCCGCCAGATTCCGGGAAAATATCTACCAGAAGATCTATGACCTCTCCGCTCTGGGCTATCGCGTTAAGGCCGGGATCGGACTGGTGGTGGAGCACCTCGGTCTTTCCGGAGCCTCCTACACCTCTGCCGTCGAGGCACTGTCCTACCGCATTTATGATGCGGACGGGGTGCTCTTTGACAGTTCGGACTATCATCAGAAGGCACAGTCCCTTTCCGCGGAAAAAATAGACTGTAAACCGCTGATCTACGCCATGACCCATCATCTCGACAGGGACATCGCAGAGTACGTCAACTCCTTTTTTGAGGTGCTTTTGGCAGATCAGCTTCCGCCTCCCAATTATGTGATCGGAAGGTGTATGTACCTGCTGGTCAATGTGCAGAAGCAGCTGGCGCTTTTATATCCCGACACCGAGTTCGACCTGGAGTTAAGCTACGAGAAATTCTATCAGTTTGACTCCGTACAGAGCCTTCAGCAGTGGATAACCGACGCCCTCATCGAGTGCAGCGGCTTACTGCAGGATGCCTCCGCCGACAAAAACGGGATCATCCACACTGCGAAGGAATATATCATGAATAATCTTGACCGGAATATCAAGGCAAAGGATGTGGCCGACCAGGTCCACCTGAGCGAGTCCTACTTTTCCATCTATTTTAAGGAAAAAACCGGGACCAATTTCAGAGACTATATTTTAAATGCGCGCATCAGCACAGCCCGGAGGCTCTTAAAGTCACAGGACGGCAATATCAGCGAGATTGCCTACCGTGTGGGCTACGGTGATTACCGCTCTTTCTCAAGGGCGTTCAAAAATGAAACCGGGATGACACCGTCAGAGTATATGAACTCCGTATAGCCTGACGGACAAAAGGCTCAAAGCCTGCCGGTTGCGGAAAGGCATGGTTTTTGGTATGAAAAGATGGAAGGCACCGTCAAAACTGATTTTTAAGATCTGGTTCTGTATCTTGCTGCCGACATTGCTCATCCTCGCGGCTCTGATCGCTGTCCTGTCCCTTTTCTTTAACAGTTATTATACAGACAACGCCGTTGAGGATGCCGCTGCGGAGACAGAAAACGTCGCTTCCCGCTTCCATGAGACGTACAACTATATCCTGAAGCGCTACATCAATCTGACCGTCTCAGACGACTTCCGCAGCACCGTAAAAAATATGCTGTCCGCGGACAGTGACGCATACTCCGAGTACAACAATTCGCTTCAGGAAAGCTTTGACAGTTACATGAACATCCACGAGCTGATCTGTGCCGTGCTCATCGCACAGCCGGATATCACCGGGAAGGAATCCCTCTATTATCCCTACACCTTAAGCCTGAAGCGGTATGCGGAAGGAATCGTGGGAAACTGCTGCCCCACCGCATCCGGGATCTCCTTTCTGCCCTCACAGACAAGTCCCTTCAACCGTCTGGGCGAGGTGATCCCGATGGCATTTCCGCTGACCTACGTCTCCTCCTCCAATTATATCCTGCTCTCCGAGGCTCCCGGGGACGCGGATCTGTTCCTGTATCTTTATCTGGACACGGAGGAAGTGCACAATTTCCTGCGTCTGTACTGCAATGATGCCTCAGAAGGGATCCTGTACCTGGCCTCCGGCGACGGAGAGATCCTGTCTCTGACGCAAGGGTCGGAAGAATACTCTCAGGTGTCACAGGAAGAGACCGAAGCGGCTGTCCGGTCTCTCATTGCAGGAAATGAAAGCTACCGGAAGCTGAAGGAATACCACATATTCTGCTCCCCTGTGCTGGACGGCAGCCTCTACCTGGTCAACGTGGTGCCGGAAAGCCTGTTTTTGGAGGATTATATCCACATCCGCTCCATACTGATGGTCATCGGCATCACATCGCTGTTGATGATCACGGTACTCAGCGTACTGCTCTCCTTCTTTATCACAAAACCCTTAAAGAAATTGATGAACTCTCTCCACGATATTGAAAACGGCAGCTACCGGGGAAAGATCCGGATCCAGTCCAACGACGAGATCGAGCAGCTCAACAACGCCATCGATTCCATGTACAACACCATCCAGAAACAGATCGAGAGGATCAAGCAGGAGGAGACCTTAAAATACAATGCGCAGATGCAGCTTCTCTTCGAGCAGATAAACCCCCATTTTTTATATAATGCGCTGGAGTTTATCAATATGGAAATCGTGAGCGGCCACAATGACAACGCTTCTCTTATGATCAACAATCTTGGGAATTACCTGCGGACAGGGCTTGCCTACGGAGAAAATCTGATCCCCCTGTCCAAGGAGGTGGAGCACGCCGTGTCCTATATCAACATCATGAGCTACCGCTTTTCCCAGTCGATCCAGGTCACAGTGGAGATACCCGAGGAGCTGATGAGCCGCCCCATCGTCAAGTGCATACTGCAGCCTCTGGTTGAAAATTCCCTGAAGCACGGCTTCAAGATCGGCACCACAGGCGGCTTTCCCATCGTTCCTCTCATCACCATCTCCGCCTCTCTCTCAGACGACTGTCTGAACCTGACTGTGACGGATAACGGCGTCGGCATCGACACGGACCGCGCGGAGCAGTCTGTCAAAAAGCAGCATAAAAACAGTGACGGGAGCGGTCATGTGGGGCTGAACAATGTATTCTTACGTCTCAAATCCTATTATACGAAGGCTGACATTGTCTTTTCAACCGTCCCGTTTTTTGAGAACAAGGTGACAATTATTCTTCCGGCAAGGTATTTTACTGCCAGACAGGAGGATTCCAATGACCAGCAAACAATGGCATCAGGAACATGACAAGCTCAAAAAAATGTCTGTGAGCGATAAGATCTGGTATATCTGGGCATATTACAAGATTCCCATTCTGATCACGGCCGCCGTGCTGTTTCTGATCTTTCAGGCGGCATGCGCTATCGGGCGGAGCAGACAGGAGTGTATGCTCTACTGCGCTTTTTTTAATCAGACCGCGTCGAGCGAAAAGCAGACCGACAGACTCAGAGAAGATTTTTACCGGGATCAGGATTTTTCCGGAAGGCAGGTCATCACCTTCGACACCTCGATCAACCTGACTGACGAGGCCTACCGGAATGCCTCCCAGATTTTGTTCCAGTCCCTTATCGGGACACAGACTCTCGATATCGCGATCACGAAGCAGGATATCATCGAAGAATACGCGGACCGGGAGGTCTGGCTGGATTTAAGGGATGTGCTGCCGTCTGAAATGTTCGACCGGCTGCAGGGGGAGATCTACTCTCTGGCAGATACCGGAGGAGAAGGTATCCCCGCAGGTCTTTTTCTGAAAAACAGCCGTCTGGTTTCCGAGTACGGGATGGATGAGGATTCCGTCTTATGCGTATGCAACAGGGAAAATCACCCGGATGTCATCGTGGATTTTGTCGCCTTTCTGTTTGACCTGTAGCTTCCGCTGACCGGGAAGAGACAGCTTTCAAGGGGACGCTTTCATCAGTGTTTCCTGAAAAAAATGGATTTGAGCACATAAACATAAAATTCTGTCCTTGTCATCCCGTGTTTTTTACAGATATAATTGATACAGTATTGTTTTACGTCAAAAAAGGAGGAGTTGTATGGAAGACTATATTTGCAATATCATAGCTCCGAAGATCAGGGGGGACGGCGGCTGGGTAGAGTTCGTCTCCTACGAGGATCACAGGCTCGTGCTGAATTTCCGGGGAGAATGCTCCAAATGTATGATTTTAGACAGATGTCTGGACTGGATATGCCAGGAAGTGAAACGGGATCTGAATGAGGACATCACCATAACACCGGTTCGGTTGAAACCCTTTTTCTGGGACGTCAACTGATCAAAGGAGGAGGCACTATGGCATTTGTAGAAGTAATCAGAAGAAGTATGCGTCCGGAGGAGTGGACAGACCTGCGGTACGGGTGGCTGCGCCGGGGCATCTTCAAAGAAAAATATGAGATAACAGATCTTTCCATCCGCTACGCAAGACAGATCGGCGAGGACAGCTATGAGTTTGCGTCCGAAGACTATGCTCCCCTGAAAAAGGGGGACATGTATTTTTGCCCCGACGGAACCGCTTTTATCAGGGGGCATGTCACCATCCCCGATTCCTTAAAGGGGAAAAAACTGTGGTTCCATCTGCATACGGCTGCAGAGATGATCGTAAAGATAAACGGGAAGTACGCCGGGGGCATTGACCCCAACCGGGATCGTTTCCCGCTGGGGCCCTGGCTGGACGAAGGCAGCGATGAGATCACGATCGAGATCGAGGGCTATAACCGCTCCAAGCCCGATGACGAGCGCAATCCCGAAGTCATGGCGCACAGAGGCTGCCGCCAGATTTTTGAGGGTGCCTATCTGGCTGTGGTAAACGAGCCTCTTCTGTCTCTGTACTACGACCTGACCCTCCTTCTGGACATCGCCAAATCCCGTTCCTTCGACGAGGATTACCGGGCTTACCTCAACATTGAGCTGAACAACGCCCTGAATTTTGTGGATTTCGACACTTACGAGGGCGTGGAGGAGGCATCCGCCTACATTCAAAAAAAGATATATGAAAATACGGATTTCCGCTCCAGCGGCAATGTGGCTCTGGTGGGACATTCCCATCTGGATATCGCCTACTACTGGCGCCGGATCCACTGTGTGCAGAAAAATGCCCGCACCATCCTGATCCAGATGCGACTGATGGACCAGTATCCCGATTTCAAATATGCCCACACGCAGCCCTACACCTATGAGCTTCTCTCCAAATACTATCCTGAGCTCTATGCAGAGCTGAAGGAGAAGATCAAAGCCGGACAGTTTGAGCCGGTGGGCGCCATGTATGTGGAGCCGGACTGCAATATCCCCAGCGCGGAAAGCCTGATCCGCCAGTGCCTGTACGGACAGTCCTTCTACCGAAAGGAGTTCGGCATCACCGTGGACAATGCCTGGCTTCCGGATGTGTTCGGCAACAGCTGGATCCTGCCCCAGATCCTGAAGAAATCCGGTGTGGATTATTTTGTCTCCAACAAGATGTCCACCTGGAACGACACCAACCGCTTTCCTCACAACAATTTCCTCTGGAAGGGGATCGACGGCACCAGAGTCTATGCCTGTGTCCCTCCCACCCACTTTATCACCTGGAACATGCCCAGCCAGATCCAGGAAAACTGGAATGCCTACCAGGACAAGGAGGTGGGCGGACAGACCCTGTCCATGTTCGGATACGGCGACGGCGGCAGCGGTGTGACAGAGGAAATGGTTGAAATGATGCACCGTTTTGACAAGCTGAGCATTATGCCCAAGACGGAGCACATGCGCGCAGATGAGTTCCTGCACAGGAACCTGAAGGATAACACGGAACTGGAAACCTGGGACGGCGAGCTGTATCTGGAGATGCACCGCGGCACCTTTACCACCAAATCCAATTTAAAGGCAACCAACAGGCGGCTGGAATTTAAGCTCAGGAACGCTGAGCTCCTCTCCGTCCTGCGCATGCTCGCCGGGGAGACCTACCCCGCGCAGGAGCTGCAGGAATGCTACAAGATGCTTCTGCTGAACCAGTTCCACGACATCCTTCCCGGAAGCCATATCAATCCGGTTTACGAGGATGCCGTGAACGACTACAAGTGCCTGGAGGAAAGACTGGATGCGCTGATCGGCACAGGCGAGGGGTGGTTTAACACCCTGAATCAAAAGCGCACCTCCGTCACCTTTATCCCGGATGAAAACGGTTCCGTGGTGCGCAAGGGGCAGAAGGGCTTCTTTACCCGGTTTGAGATCGGCTCCCTCTCAGCGGGGACTCCGAAAAACACTGCCACCTCCGACAGCGCCTGGATCCATGTGGACGGCTGCCATGTGCGGACACCGTACTATAATCTCTCCCTGGCAGAGGACGGCTCGCTCACGAGCCTGTATGACCTGCATCTGGACAGGGAGTGGACGGACGGCGGCTTCAACAAGCTTCACCTGTATCAGGATACCCCCGGCATGTACGATGCGTGGGATATCCTGCCCAACTACAAGGATGTGGAATTTGACATGACAGTGAAGGAGCCCGCACATCTGACCTTTGCGGACAGCACTGTGGCGGAATTTACCACTGTCCTTGCCACCCCTTCGGACAAGAGCACCTGGAAGATGGTACTGCGCCTCTTCCCCAACTCGCCTTACATCGAGGTGGAGCACATCGTGGACTGGGACGAGAAGCATAAGCTTGCAAAGGTAGAATTCTCCTGCAATGTGCTCTCCCGGGAACTGGTCTGCGACACCAGCGCCGGTTACATCAGACGCGAGACGCACAGAAACACCAGCTGGCAGAAGGCACGTTTCGAAGTGTGCCAGCATAAATGGTGTGATTTTGCCGAAGCAGGCGGCGGTATCGCCCTGATCAACGAGGGAAAATACGGTCTCGGCGTGGAAGAAAACGGCATGTCCTTAAGCCTGCTGCGCTCCAATATCCGTCCCGATATCATGTCCGACATCGGCCACCATGACTTCTGCTACTGTATCCTGCCTCATGCGGGCAACTGCGTGGACGCCGGGATCAACAGCCTGGCTCTGGAATACAATGTGCCCCCTGTCAGGGCAGATGTGGCCTCCCCCGACTGGGATTTCGGCGGCCTCTATCTTCAGGCTGTCAAGCTGTCCGAGGACGGAAAGTCCATCGTCTTCCGTCTGAGCGAGCAGAACGGCTGCAGAGGCAGCGTGAAACTGCCGAAAAAAATGCAGCTGATGAATATGCTGGAGGATGTGGAGGGTGAGACGGATGTGCTGACCTACAGTCCGTTTGAACTGCTTACCGTGGCGATGCCGCTGTAGCCCTCATATTTCGATGCACTTCCCAGCTCCTTCTCGATTGCGAGAAGTCTGTTGTACTTTGCGGTTCTGTCGCTGCGGCACGGGGCACCGGTCTTGATCTGGCCGGTGTTCCATGCTACAGCCAGGTCTGCAATGGTGGTATCCTCCGTCTCTCCCGACCGGTGTGACATCACAGCCCGGTACCCGCTTTTCTGCGCCATCGTCACCGCATCAAAGCTCTCCGTCAGTGTCCCGATCTGGTTTACCTTCACAAGAATAGCATTGGCAGTGTGAAGCCTGATCCCCGCGGACAGCCTCTTGGTATTCGTGACAAACAGGTCATCTCCCACAAGCTGTATCCTGCCGCCGAGTCTTTCGGTGAGCTTCTGCCAGCCGTCCCAGTCATCCTCCGCAAGCCCGTCCTCCAGAGAAAGCAGAGGAAATTTTTTTGCCAGTGTCTCATAGTAGGAAATCATCTCCTCCGTGTCCCTGACCACCTCTTCCTTCTTCAGACTGCTCTCCCCGGGGAAATGGTACATGCCGGTCTTTTCGTTGTAAAGCTCGCTGGCAGCCGCATCCATTGCGATCTTCACATCCTCTCCCGGCGCATAGCCTGCAGCCTCCGCCGCCTCCACCAGAAACGACAGCACACTCTCCGCATCAGCAAGATCCGGGGCAAAGCCGCCCTCATCTCCCACTGCCGTGGACAGTCCCTTTTTCTCCAGCAGCTTCTTCAGATTATGGTAGATCTCCGCTCCCATGCGCAGTGCCTCCGCGAAGCTTCCCGCCCCCACAGGCATGATCATAAATTCCTGAAAATCCACCGTGTTGGCAGCATGTCGGCCACCGTTTAAGATGTTCATCATGGGAACCGGCATCAGATGCGCTCCCGTTCCTCCCACATATCGGTACAGAGGAAGGTTCAGGGCGTTTGCCGCCGCCTTTGCGACTGCAAGCGACACAGACAGCATGGCGTTTGCCCCGAGGCTCTCCTTGTTCTCCGTGCCGTCCAGGGCGATCAGGGTCCTGTCCAGCTCTCTCTGTTCGAGGGCGTTTCTCCCGATCAGGGCAGGCGCTATTCTCTCCTTCACATTTGCCGCTGCACCCTTCACTCCCAGCCCGCAATACCTTTTCTCCCCGTCCCTTAATTCCACCGCCTCAAAGCGCCCGGTGCTGGCGCCGGAGGGCACGGCCGCCGTCCCGGTATAGAGCCTGCCGTCCAGGGGACTGTGCACCGTCACAGACGCCTGCACAGTGGGATTTCCTCTGGAATCCAGAATTTCCATGGCGTCCACCGCCCTGATCTCATAAAACATAAGCATAAAAAAACCTCCTTTTTCGGAAATACCTGTCGTCAGTATGTCCGAAAAAGGAGGATATGATACCTTTTTTATCTCTTTATGAGCAGTGATTTTCCTGTCATTTCTGCGGGCTGCTCCATCTCCATGATCTGGATCAGGGTGGGGATGATGTCCGCCAGGCAGCCGTTCTCACGCAGGGTGTACGCCTCGTCGTAATTTACCAGGATGAAGGGAACCTGATTTGTGGTGTGAGCGGTGAAGGGCTCTCCGGTCTCATAGTCGATGAGCTGCTCGGCGTTGCCGTGGTCAGCACAGATAAACATGCAGCCGTCCACCTCTTTGATGGCTTCCACTGCCTTTCCGACACACTCGTCCACTGCCTCCACTGCCTTGATGGCTGCGGGAAGGACACCTGTGTGGCCTACCATGTCAGGGTTCGCAAAGTTGATGATGATCACATCGTACTCGCCGGAGCGGATGGCACCGCAGAGCTTGTCGCAGACCTCATAGGCGCTCATCTGGGGCTTTAAGTCGTAAGTGGCAACATCCTTGGGGGAATTCACCAGCACTCTCGTCTCACCGGGGTTGG
>CAYPSH010000011.1:0-16545 GCA_964413445.1 uncultured Acetatifactor sp. | reverse complement strand
TCGGGGGTTCGAATCCCCCATGTCTCATTCAGGTTTTCACGCAAAAGGCCATAAAATCATTGATTTTACGGGCTTTTTCTTTTGCGCAAAATCAAAGACAAAAGGAGGATCCGTCACAAAGAGCGGTGGCAGGAGTCTTCCGTCGCTTGACAAAGCAGAGGCATAAAAGTATAATTTAAATATATTTGTTCATGCGGATATGGCGGAATTGGCAGACGCGCCAGATTTAGGTTCTGGTATCGAAGGATGTGCAGGTTCAAGTCCTGTTATCCGCACGTTTACGAAAGGTTTTGAATGGCAGAGCAGTGTCGTGGGTTGCAGCAAGGCAGGTGGGATTATGCAATATATTTTACACTACGATATAGCAGCATTTGCGCTCCTGATGGTTATTCTGGTTCATTTTTATCATAAAAAAGCGATCCGTGTGCCGCAGACCTATGTGTTTATATGTCTGGTATGGGTTTCCCTCATAACAGACATTATGGATGTCATCACGGTGATGATCGATGAATACAGGTATGCTGTGCCCCTTGTCGATACAGTCAATGTCATCTATCTTGTCCTGTTTAACACGCTGCCTTTTTTGTACTATCTCTATCTGCTTATCACTGTAAAAAGGCCGGATACCTGGACCATACCGGATAAGCTTGTGCTCTATGTGCCCGTCGGCTGTACATTTCTGCTGATCGTCACATCCCCTGTCACAAAACTGATCTTTTTCTACAATCTGTCGGTGGGCTATCACCACGGACCGGAATTTTTCCTGCTCTATGTGGCGACTGCGATCTATATCATCGGAACCATGGTGCTGGAGTTACGCTACCGCAAGAGGATGAACAGATGGCAGAATATCTCCGTGTATTTTTATCTTCTTTCCTCTGTGCTCGGAGTTGTGATACAGATCATCCTGCCCAATGTCCTCGTGATGCAGTACTCGGTATCCGTCTCCCTGCTCTTTCTGTACATGTCCCTGGAAAGCCCCAATGACGACGAGGATAAGCAGCTTGCGGTGTACAACCGCAGAGGGTTTGAAAAGATGGTGGGGATAGAGGTGGGGAGAAAGGATAAATTCCACATCTTTATTGTGGATATCACCAACTATCAGTCCATCCGTGAGTCGATCGGTGTGAACTTAAGCCAGACCATGCTAAAGACGATCACCGAAAACATCAAGTGCCAGATCAAACAGTTGAATCTCTTCTATCTGGACGGCGGCAAGCTGGCAGTGATCGTGGAGGAACGCCAAAAGCCACAGAAGGTTGCGGAGGCGATCAGGGACGAGCTCTGGAAGCCGTTCTTTTTCGGCGGGATGAACATCCAGCTGGAGACTCTGCTTTTGCAGATAGATTATCCCCAGGATGTAAAATCGGTGGAGGATGTGATGGATGCCATAGACTACTACGTCACGGCTCCCTTTGAGAGCAGCGACGGGGAGATCATCCACATCAGCGAGGAGATCCTTCACGGAAAACGGCGGGAGAACCAGATCCTGCAGTGTATGCAGAAAGCCCTGCTCAACGGTACTTTTCAGGTTTACTACCAGCCCATTTATTCCAACAGTCAGCACAGGTACAATTCCGCGGAGGCCCTGATCCGGCTCTTTGACGAAGACATGGGTTTTCTGAACCCGGAGGAATTCATCCCGATGGCGGAGAAGAACGGCATGATCTTAAAGATCGGTGAGTTTGTCTTTCGGACAGTGTGCGAGATGCTGGCGCGGGAGAAGCTGTGGGAAAAGGGGATCGAGTACATAGAAGTGAATCTTTCCGTGGTACAGTGTATGCAGGAGGATATCTGCGAGATGCTTTACGGCATCATGGATGAATACAATGTCCCCTATTCCTGCATCAATCTGGAAATCACGGAGACAGTGCTGTCAAAGGATATTTTGTGGGATACTATGGAGAGGATGGCAGTCGGCGGCGTCACCTTTTCGCTGGACGACTACGGCACAGGCTACTCAAACCTGACAAACATCCTCAAGTATCCCTTCCACATTATAAAGCTGGATAAGTCCATGGTCTGGTCTGCCATGGAGGATGAGAGAGCGATGAGCGCGTTGAAGCACACCGCTGCCATGCTGCGGGATCTGGATATGCATATTGTGGCGGAGGGTGTGGAGACGGAGGAGATGGTGAAGGTCCTGGCGGAAC
Source organism: uncultured Acetatifactor sp. (assembly GCA_964413445.1). Lineage (GTDB taxonomy): Bacteria > Bacillota > Clostridia > Lachnospirales > Lachnospiraceae > Acetatifactor. Next base: position 14,392 of record CAYPSH010000011.1, on the reverse strand, counting down.
TTGGCTGCGAATACCTGCAGGGCTATTACTTCTCCAGACCGGTGCCTGAGGCGGATTTCCTGAAAAAACTGGAAGAGCAAAACGCCTCCACCTGAGAACTGTTGATGTGAAAGGAGTATTTTCAAAAGAGATGCAGATTTTGATTCAACTGGTACTGCTTGTGGCAGGTTTTATCCTTCTGATGAAGGGAGCGGACTGGTTTGTGGAGGGAGCCTCCAAACTGGCGGACAGGCTGGGGATTCCCCAGCTGGTCATCGGACTGACGATCGTGGCGATGGGAACATCCCTGCCGGAGGCGGCCGTCAGCATTACCTCGGCGTTAAAGGGGAGTGCGGAGCTGACCATCGGCAATGTGGTGGGAAGCAATATCATGAATGTACTGCTGATCCTGGGGCTGACCTCCGTGATCTGTCAGATACCGGTGCAGAAGTCCACAGTGAAATATGAGATTCCCTTTGTCATCCTGATCACCGCCGTTCTGGCTGCGATCGGCCTTACGGACAATACGGTGGGAAGACTGGACGGCGTACTGCTTTGGGCGCTGATGATCGTTTATCTGCTCTACCTGTTATGGATGGCAAAAAACGGACAGCCTCTTGATGAGGATGTCCCGGAGGCGGACAAAAACGATAAAATCTGGAAAATGCTTTTGATGATCGTGGTGGGAGGAGCCATGATCGTCTTCGGAAGTGATCTGACGGTGGATGCCGCAACCAGCCTTGCGACTATCTTCGGCATGAGTGAGAGGCTGATCGGACTGACGATCGTGGCTTTTGGAACATCCCTGCCGGAGCTCGTGACAAGCGTCACGGCTGCCGTAAAGGGAAAGACAGATATCGCGGTCGGAAATATCGTCGGAAGCAATATTTTCAATATCCTGTTTGTGGTGGGGACCACGGCGCTCATCACGCCGGTGGCCTACAGCGCGGGATTTCTTGTGGACAGCATCGCAGCTCTCCTCACAGTGGTGCTTCTGCTCTGCTGTGTGCTGCCGAAAAGGAAACTGACCAGAGCGGGCGGCGCACTGATGCTTTTGTGCTACGCAGCGTATTTTGTGTACCTGATCCGGTAGGACTATTTCTGCAGAGCCATGTAGGAGTTGTGATACTCCTTTTTGTAGGTGACATCTTCGTCAAACCAGTCGGGGGGAAGGAAAGCCTCCGCGGCTTCCCGGCTCCCGAACTCCACCTCCGCCATGATCAGGGGCTGAAAGGGCTCGTCGAACACATCGAGTTCAATGGTCAGCTCGTAGTCGGAGGGAGGCTTGGGAAAGCCTTCTCTGAAGGAAGGGTTCTGCAGGGGGATCAGATAGCGGCGCTTGGAAATGATCTTTCCGTCTGCCTTCTCCCGCAGATGATAATAGGCTTCTTTTGTAAGCGGCAGGTTGTGCTCCTCGCGGGCCATCATGCCGCTTCCTTTGTAAGTCATATAATATTCGTCATCCTGCTTGCGGACGCGGATGACGGGAAAAGTATTCAGATATGCCTGCTCAATGTGGTGGACAGGATAACTCTCCAGATCCGCCGGCAGTTCTTTTAAAGTAAATTTTCTCTCGATTTCCATAATGAATCTCACTTTCGCTCATCATATTATAGGTCTCAAATGCCCATCCGGGCGAGTCTGCCCTTTGCACTTAGTATATCATATATTTAAACGGATTGGGAGAAAAATTCCGGTTGGGTTACGTTCTTGACATGAGAGGTTTACAAAAGTATAATGATATAGACTATAAATATACATGTGGCGGCTAGTTACATGACAGAATGCCGCATGTTTGTTTCTTTCTGCTCCGTGCGGAATTGGAGGAGTGCCTTTATGGAAAGAAATTTTACGGGAATTTTATACTCAGATTCGGTTGTTTTCTGTTTTGTCCTGCTTTCTATCCTGCTGTACAAAGCCTTGAGGAGGAAGAATCAGGATCCCATCTGGAAAGTCTTTATCAGCGTGATCATTGCAGTCATGTGCTTCCAGGTCACGGAGCTTTTGTGGGGGCTTGGCGAAAATGGCTATATGCAGTTTTCCAAGGATGCAAATTATATCGTGAACATCCTCTATTTCATGCTGACGGGCATGACGGCGTACCTGTGCTTTATGTACGCGCAGATTATCATGGACACCAGGGTTGTCCGCAGCAGGCCGGTCAGGATCATCAGTCAGATCCCTCTGTATGTGGATTTTCTTCTGAATGTGTCGTCTTACTGGACCCACTGGGTGTTTTATATCGATGAAAGCAACCATTACCACAGAGGGGAATACACCATGGTCCATGTGGCGCTTTCCTACGGTTATATCCTTGTCAGTATGGTTCAGGTGGTCATCGCGATGATGAACAAGAAGAATTTCTTAAAGCGCAAGGAATATAAGAACGTCCTCTATTTTATCTGTATCCCCATGGCCTGCTGTGCGGCCCAGGTGATCTTTGAGGGTGTGCCGATGGTGAGCATGGGGCTGACCGGCGGTATTTTTCTCGTTTATCTGAACTCGGAGGAAATGCTGATCTCCGTGGATCCTCTGACCCAGCTGAGCAACCGCAACAAGCTGTACAAGTATCTGGGAGGGAGGATGCGCTCGGAGCAGGACAGGCTGGCTCTGCATCTGGTCCTGATCGATGTGGACTATTTTAAGGGCATCAATGACCGGTACGGTCATGTGGAGGGAGACAGTGCCTTAAAGAGAGTCGCGGATGCGCTGCGGATGGCGTGCTCTGACAGAAAGACCATGGTAGCCCGCTACGGCGGCGATGAATTTATCATCGTCTGCAACGGCATGAAGGATGAGGAGGTAAAGGAGCTCTGCGCCAGGGCGAAGGAGATCCTGAAAAAGCTGAATGAAGATGCAAAGGCGCCTTATCCGCTGACCATGAGTATGGGGTATGCCCGCTGCACGCGGCAGATACAGTATATTCCGGATCTGATCGAGGCGGCAGACCAGGAGCTTTACAAGATAAAGCGGGCCAGAGAGCCTCACAGGTGAGCGTGAAATGTCCGGATCACGTTGAAAAAATGTCGCAAAAAGTGTATACTGTTTATCGGATGTGCAAAAAGAAAAGAAAGGTGTGGTTATCAGGATGAGCAGACTGGCAATTTTTTTTGCGGAGGGCTATGAGGAGATCGAGGCGCTGACGGTGGTGGATATCTGCCGCAGATGCGGGCTGGAGATCGATATGATATCTGTCACGGGGGAGAGGGAGGTAAAAAGCTCCCACGGCGTAACGGTGAGGACGGACAAGACCTTTGAGGAGGCGGATCTTGAGGCCTTTGATATGCTGATCTTACCCGGAGGAATGCCGGGGACCAAAAATCTGGAAGCGCACGCAGGGCTGATGGCGCAGGTGGATGCCTTTTATGCGTCAGGGAAGTATATCGGAGCCATCTGTGCAGCTCCCAGCATCTTCGGACACAGAGGCATTTTAAAGGGAAGACGCGCCTGCTCTTACCCTTCCTTCGAGAGCCATCTGGAGGGAGCGACAGTGACAGCGGGACCTGTGGAAATCTCCGACAATGTGGTGACTTCCAGAGGCATGGGGACCGCTATCGATTTCGCCCTTGCGATCGCCGGTATCTTTGTGGGAAAAGAGCGCGCGGAGAAGACGGCTAAGGCAATCGTATACCGTCCGGACGGCGAAAATGCGTCTGCGTCATAAGATAAGAAATGAGGATTATTGAGTATGAAAGAGTTTCAAAAATGCGCGAAGGAAATGATGGAGTTTGTGGATAACAGTCCCAGCAGCTTCCACGCGGTGGAACAGATCCGGAAAATGCTGGAGCAAAAGGATTTCCGGGAGCTTAAGGAAAACACAGGCTGGGAATTGGAAGCCGGCGGAGGCTTCTATGTTGTGAGAAATGACTCTTCCGTCATTGCCTTCAGGATCCCGGAGAAAGGGGGGAAGGGATTCCACATTGCGGCAGCCCACAGCGACTCCCCTGCCTTTAAGGTGAAGGAGTCCCCGGAGCTTGCGGTGGAGGAGCATTATGTCAGACTGAACACGGAAAAGTACGGCGGGATGATACTTTCCACCTGGCTGGACCGGGCACTCTCCGTGGCGGGGCGTGTGGCAGTCAGGGAAAAGGGGGAGCTCGTCACAAAGCTTGTGAATGTGGATAAGGATCTGCTGGTGATCCCCAATGTGGCGGTCCATATGAACCGTGACATGAACAAGGGAGTGGAGTACAATCCCCAGACCGATATGCTGCCCCTGTATGCCGACTGCAGCGAGGGAAGGAAAAAGGATGCCTTTATGAAGCGGGTGGCAAAGGCAGCAGGTGTCAAAAAAGAGGATATCCTGGGACATGACCTGTTCCTGTACACCAGGGAGAAGGGAAGATTTTTAGGCGAAAACGGAGAGTTCGTGATGTCTCCCAGACTGGATGACTTACAGTGCGCTTTCGCGGCGGTGAAGGCGATGTGTGACAGCACCCCGCAGGAATACATCAATGTGTGTGCCGTCTTTGACAACGAGGAGGTGGGCAGCCGGACCAGACAGGGCGCGGATTCCACCTTCCTGGAGGATGTGCTTTTCAGGATAGGAGAAGCGCTCGGGAAGAGCAGGGGAGAATATCTGCAGCTTGTGGCTGACAGCTTCCTGATCTCCGCAGACAATGCCCATGCGGTACATCCGAACCATCCGGAGAAGGCCGACCCTACCAACAGGCCCTACCTGAACGGCGGCATCGTGCTCAAATATCACGGCAGTCAGAAATATGCCACGGATGCGGTTTCCGCCGCAAAGCTGAAAGACCTGTGTGAGAGGGCGCATGTCCCCTGCCAGACCTACGCAAACCGTTCGGATATCCCGGGTGGTTCCACGCTGGGCAATCTGTCAGAGTCTCATGTCTCCCTGGCAGGTGCGGACATCGGACTTCCGCAGCTTGCCATGCACTCTGCAGTGGAGACGGCAGGCGCGAAGGACACAAAATATGCGGTAGATATGCTGAAGGTGTTCTACGGCGAGTGATACTGAAGGGGAAAATAAAAGAAAGAGGGGGTTACAAAAATGAAATTGTCGGGAAGAGAAAAATTTTCCTATGGACTGGGGGCAGTGGGCAAGGATATGGTCTACATGCTGTCTGCCAGCTATGTGCTGTACTATTATCAGGACCTTTTGGGGGTAAACCCCTTTGCGATGGGTGTGATCCTGCTTGCGGCGCGTGTGTTTGACGCTTTCAATGATCCGATCATGGGAGTCATTGTGGCAAAGACAAGAACACGGTTCGGGAAATTTCGTCCCTGGCTTTTCGTGGGAACGGTTTTAAACGCAGTGGTGCTGTATCTGATGTTCGCCGCGCCGCCGGCTCTCGACGGCGCCGGGCTTGTGGCCTATGCGGCAGTGATCTACATTCTCTGGGGTGTCACCTATACCATGATGGATATTCCCTACTGGTCCATGATCCCGGCCTTCACGGAGGGCGGAAAGGAGAGAGAAAATCTCTCCACCCTTGCCAGAACCTGTGCCGGTGTGGGCTCCGGACTGATCGCGATGATCACGGTTGCCTGCGTGGCTCTTCTGGGCGGCGACAACGAGGCGGCAGGCTTTAAGCGTTTTGCTCTTATCATCGCAGTGCTCTTTGTGGTGTGCATCACCATCACATGCCTGAACATCAGGGAGAAATCCACCGTGGACGTGGATGCCCCTTCCGTGGGACAGATGTTCAGGGCGCTGCTGCAAAACGACCAGGCCATGACAGTGGTGATCGCCATCGTGCTGATCAACAGTGCCATCTACATCACCTCAAATCTTGTGATCTATTTCTTTAAATATGATTTCGGCGGGGCAAACTGGAGAAGCGCCTACACCACCTTCAACGTCTTCGGCGGCGTGATGCAGATCCTGGCGATGATGGTGCTGTTCCCGCTGCTCCGGAAATTTTTCAGCGCCCTGCAGGTGTTTTACGTGGGGTTTGGCATGGCGTTTGCGGGTTATCTCACTCTGCTTGTCCTGGCATTCACCAACATGACCAGTGTCTTTCTGCTGTTCATCCCCGGGTTCTTTATCTTCGGGGCAAACGGCATCTTAAGCGTCCTGACCACGGTCTTTCTGGCAAACACCGTGGACTACGGGGAGTGGAAGAACAACCGCAGGGATGAGAGCGTCATCTTTTCCATGCAGACCTTTGTGGTGAAGCTGGCGAGCGGCATAGCTGCCCTGATCGCATCTGTCTGCCTCGGCATCTTCCATATGGATGACACCGACGGCGCGGCGGTCGCACAGGCCGGGAGCGTGATCGGTCTGCGCATGACCATGACGGTGCTTCCCATCATCGGCCTCGTCATCGCCCTGTTTTATTTCAGAAAGAAATTTACCCTGACACAGGAGAGGGTGGACGAGATCTCGGCCGAGATCAGGGCGAGAAGGTAAGAGGATCTTGGGCGGAGTGCAGCTCTTGTCAGCTGCACTCCGCTCTTTTTACAGCATTTCATGCGAAAAGATTCCAAAAACAAAAAAAAGATTGTAAAAGTATATTTTTCGTGCTATAGTGATTCCAGAGATAATATTTCAAGGGATTTATTCTTCTATGAAAAGAAAAGACAGCGCATACAGACATCACAGAATTTCTTTCCATTCTATGAGATTTTTGCTTTTATTCAGATTATATCATACCGAATGATTGGATTGCTGCGAAATATTATTTTGTAGCTTTTTTTGGTTTGACTCATATGTCAGTCGTATGAAACATAGTTTCGAGCGGGAAAGGGAGGCAAAAATGATGAAACTGAGAATTGCTTTATACGATGAGTACACTTTGGCGCTGGAGGGAATGCAGGCGACGATCAGGACGATTCAGGACTTTGAGATCGTGGGTGCCTATACGCAGGAGGAGGAACTGGTGCGGTGCCTGAAGACCAAACCGGTAGACGTAGTTTTGATGGATCTGATGCTGCAGAGCGGCGAGGGACTGGAGCTGGTGGGAAAGGTCCGCGCCATCAGTGATAAGGTGAAGGTGATCATCCTGACGGAGACGGAGGACAAGAAGGTCTACAGGCGCGCTCTGGAGATGGGCGTAAATGCTTTTATGGGGAAGAGCACCAACTACAGCGAGCTCATCAGCGGCATTCTCAGTGTGAGCAAGGGGAAGGACATCATCCCGAACTTCCTGATGGAGGAGAACAAGAACAACAGCACCATCCTCTCCGAGGTGGAGACAAAGGTGCTTAAACTGATAGCCAACGAGTATACAAACGACCAGATAGCGGCGGAACTGTTTATCAGCAGGCGGACGGTGGAGGCTCACGTGGCGAGCATCTGCCGGAAGCTTGAGGTGGACAGCCGCATCGGAGCGGTCCGGGAGGCCATCAAGCTGAAACTGGTATAGAGGCATGAGGAAAGACGCAAAAAAACATTCGTGGTTCACGGATGTTTTTTTTTGCTCTTTTTAGTATTGTATAGATACATAAACCTTTTCATTACGGAGAAGACAGCAATGGCAATCGAGTGTTCGGAGGATTGCCTTTGGAAAAGCGAGGGAATACGATGGAATCCCGTTGCAATACCTGATGAAATTGGCAGCATAGGAAACCGGGAGGAGGGCATGAACGTGCAGGACTGCCGGGAACATAAGAAAGCAGGTGGGCAATGAAGGCTGAAGAGATCGTAGATGTATTCCGTGGGATGGAAAACGCTCTGAATCTGGCTCTTGACCGGTTGGAGAGGGCGAAGGAGGAGACAGAGACCAATGCCACCAGGGTATACTGGATGTGCATGCAGATGCAGAACCACAGGCAGAAGTTCGAGGCGGAGGAGCTGGAGACAGCAAATTTCCTGGAACATGAGCTGTTGGATTTAACCGGCAGCTATGAGGAGATGATGCGGCTGTCCAGAGAAATCCTGGATGAGTTTGAGGAGTCCCTGCAGCAGATGGCAGGAAGAGCCGGTGACCCGATCGGAAATCTGCAGGAGGAAATGAATATTGACAGGCTGTTGGACAAGATGGATGTCTGTCTCCACGAAGGGCAGCTTTGCCTGGACAGGCAGAAATGTGTCCTGGAGGATGTAAATACGCTGGACGAGGAACTCCAGAAGCGGCTGCAGAAAAGCAATTTTTCCGCGTGGTGTGAAATGCTGAAAAAGAAATTTGTCAAGAATCATATGTGGAAATAGGGAACCAAGGATGGAAGGCGCCGACCTAACGGAAGGAATGGAGATTCGTATGAAAAAAGAATTTATGAACAACATGGATGTGAAAACAAAGATAAAGGCGGGCTTCAGCCTGTTGGTCGCCTTTATCATAGTGGTAGCCGTGATGGCCGGAGTCGGAATGGGGATGATGAACAGCAGCACCAAGAAGCTGATCACCAAGACTGAGGTGGCAAACGAGGCCATCAAGATGTGCCGTATCGATACCAACATCGCAGCCCGTACCGTAAGAGAGATGGCTCTGGCGACGGACACCAGCACCTACGCATCCTATAAGGCGAAGTATGAGGAAAGCCTGACTGATCTGGACGCCGAACTGAAGCTCATCAAAGAGTCCGGCGTGGTGGCCGACAGCGAGTATCAGGCATATGTGAGTGCCATCACCCAGTGGGGGAATGATGCCTACGGGATCATCCAGACCATAGAGGCAGGGGACCGCGAGACAGGGATCGAGCAGATATTCAGCGTCTGCGTACCGGCACTGAACAATCTGGTTGAACTGGCAGATGCCATGAACGACGATATCGAGGTCCAGGTGGACAGCGCATCTACGCAGAGTTATTACACCTTTTGGTTCTGCCTGATCCTGGTTACTGTGATCGCGATTGTGGCAATCGGTATCTCCGTAGTGGTTTCCACCAGTATCGCAAGATCCATCACAGAGCCTCTGGAAGAGGTGGAGAAGGGTGTCAAGGAGCTTTCAAAGGGCAACCTGCACGTAGAGGTGACATATCAGGCAAACAACGAGTTCGGGAGACTGGCGGACAGCCTCAGAAGCTCCGTCAATACCCTGAAGGGATATGTGGAGGCAATCTCCGTGTCGATGGGAGAATTCGCAAAGGGCAACTTTGTTGTGGATGACAACGAAGAGTGGCTGGGCGACTTCAAGAATATCAAGGAATCCTTCCAGACGTTCGAGAAGACCATGGCCGATACCGTAGAGGGACTGCAGCAGGTGGCTGAGCAGGTGGAGTGCGGTGCCGGACAGGTTTCCGCAACAAGCCTGGATCTGGCGGAAGGTGCTACAGAGCAGGCAAGCGTTATGCAGCAGTTTACAGCAACAGTTGAGGGCGTTTCCCAGGAAATCTTCAACAATGCAGACTTTGCCGGTGAGATCAGCCGTCAGGTGGATGCTGTCGGTGTGGAGATTGAAGACACCACCAATAAGATGGGTGAGATGGTTCAGTCCATGAACGAGATCGAGACATCCTCCAAGAAGATACGCAAGATCATCGACACCATCAACGATATTGCAACTCAGACCAATCTGCTCGCACTGAATGCAGCTATCGAGGCAGCCAGGGCAGGCGAGGCCGGAAGAGGTTTCGCAGTGGTGGCAAATCAGGTTACTTCCCTTGCGGCACAGAGCGCAGAGGCAGCCAAGGAGTCTACCAAACTTCTGGAGGCATCCATCCAGGAAGTGGAAAATGGTATGAATATCACGGACGAAATCGCAAAACAGCAGGCGCAGGTTGCTGAAGATGCCAAGAAGATCGTGGAAGAAGTCAACAAGGTTGCCGAGACGCTGGCAGCTCAGAGAGAGTCCTTCGGTCACTTGAACGACGGTATCACCCAGATCAATGATGTCATCCAGACCAACTCTGCAACTTCGGAAGAGTGTGCAGCAAGCAGCCAGGAGATGAGCAATCAGGCGACTACTCTGGACGGACTGATCCGGAAGTTCAGGGTGCAGAACGCTGCAGCGGGCAAATAGAGATCAATTTAAGATATGGAATGCAGCAAAGTGGCGGCATAGCAAATGTGCCGCCACTTTTATTTGAAAGGGAAATACAGAATGACAGAATGGGAAGTGCGAAACAGGAAACGGACCAAGCTGTTGGACATGCTGGAAGAAGAGAGCAGACAGATGGAAGTACTGCAGATGCATCTGGCACAGGAGAATGCCAGGGCAGAACGGGAAACGGGAGTGAATGCGGCTGACAGGTGTGTGAAAGAGGAATTGGACGGCTGGCATACGGAGACAGGAGCCGATGCGGCTGACCGGCGCTATGCCGGAAAGAAATGGAAGGCAGCAGGTTGCAAAAGGGGTGGATCATTATGAAAAGAGTTTTGGAGAAATTTACGGCACTGCTTCTGACAGTACTTTTCTTTATGCTCTGTCTGGCAGTGCCTTCTTCTGCGGGCACAGATAAAGCTTTGGCGGAGCAGACATCCGGCACGCAGACATCAGAGAGCCGGACGGCGGCAATGCTTCCGCAGACAGGTCAGTTGTGGTGGCCTGTTCCTGTATTGGCGGCAGCCGGGTTTGTATCGCTGGCCATAGGCTGGAAATTAGACAGAAGACAGAAGGATGAAGATGAGACCGAAAACAGAAAGAATAGCGGCTAAGGCTTTATTGTACGGCGGCGGGCTGATGCTTGCGACATCCTTTTGTCTGTTCAACTACAATCTCTGGGATGACAGCCGGGCGGCAGACGAGGCTCAGAGTGTAGTGAGAGAGATGAATTCTATTATATGGGCGGATGAAAACTGGGTGGAGTCCGTGGAACAGCCGGTAGAGGAGTCACCTGCCCATGAGAATGCTGCGGCTGAGGAGATGCCTACGGAAGAGATAGAAGGGTACGAGTTTGTGGGGAGGATCGATATCCCGGCGCTTGGGCTGTCGCTTCCGGTGATGAATGAATGGAACCGCGCAAATCTGAAAATTGCACCCTGTCGCTATGAAGGCTCCGCCTATCGGGACAACATGGTGATCACCGCGCAGAATTATAAGACACACTTTGGCAGGCTGAAGTCGTTAGCTGTGGGCAGCCGGGTGATCTTTACGGATATGGATGGCAATCACTTCTTCTACCAGGTGTCTGAGATCGAACAGCTGGACGGGAAGGATGTGGAAAAGATGGAGGAGGGGGACTGGGATCTGACCCTGTTCACCTGCACCGTCGACGGGTTTGGCCGGGTTACCGTGCGATGCACGGAGATTTTGTGAGGATGTGGGACTTTTGGCCGGATCCTTTTCGCCTGTCCCGGCATATACTGGACCTAAGTAGGTATATGCGGGTCGGATGGATGAATCAGAAGCTGGAAAATCTGCTGCAGTTTGCACTGCAGACACCGGAGGAGACGAGAGAGAGGACGGAGGACCTGAATGTGGGGTTTGACGAGGAAACCCGCACCTGGGAGCTGATCGTGAAATACCATGGCAGTCTGGAACTGCTGGAGGTTCTGGGCGTCAGGGTGGAGTATCTGATCGCCGGGTATGCAATCCTGACAGTCCCACAGGAACTGGTGGAGGCCGTGGCCGGGCTGGAGGAAATTGAATATGTGGAAAAGCCGAAGAGATACTTCTACGGCGTGACGGATCCCGTGACGGACTCCTGTATTGTACAGGCAGCCGGACGGGATTTCTTTTTGTCCGGGAAGGGAGTCCTCATTGCGGTGCTGGACAGCGGCATCGACTACAGGCTGCCGGAGTTTCGGACCGGGGAGGGGAAGACGAGGATACTGTACCTCTGGGATCAGACGCTTGGGGCGGAATACAGCGCAGAACAGATAGACAGTGCATTGGCTGAAACCGATCCGAGGCAGCAGTTTTTAAGCCTCCCCAGTGTGGATACAAGCGGACATGGAACAGCGGTTGCGGGGATTGCCGCCGGGTACAGCACAGATGCAGGCTACGGCATCGGGGGCGGAGCAGCCGGAGGCGGCAGTGTTGCAGGGGGGACGGTAACCTATCGGGGCGTGGCGCCGGATGCGCAGCTTCTGATCGTGAAGCTGGGGCAGCCGGATGCCTTGGGGTTTCCGAGAACCACGCAGATCATGAGAGGAGTCACCTGGGCGTTAAAAAAAGCGGAGGAGCTGAGGATGCCCTTAGTGATCAACCTAAGCTTCGGCAATAATTACGGGGCTCACGACGGCAGTTCGCTGATAGAACGCTTTCTGGACAGCGCGGCAGAGACGGGCAGGACAGCCATCTGTGTGGGAAGCGGCAATGAGGGGGCAGGAGGCGGGCACCTGGCGGGAAGCCTTCTGAACGGGCAGGGAGCTCAGAGCGGCGCTGCGCCGCGGACAGAGATCAATGCCGGATTTCCCGGGGCGGGAGGAAGTGCTTTGGCAGGTCAGGGGAACAGAAATGCGGTGCCTGAGACTGCGACGGCAGAACTGGCGGTTGGGGATTATGAGCGCTCATTGAATGTCCAGCTGTGGAAAAATTACAGCGATGTCTACCGTATCACATTGCGCTCGCCCGGAGGGCAGGAGGAAGTCCTTTCCGAAAGGCTGGGCGGAGGAAAGTATACGCTCACTCTGGAGCAGACGGAGGTGCTTGTCTATATCGGAGAACCCACGCCCTACGGGGCGGCGCAGGAGATCTATCTGGAATTCCTTCCCCTGGGCAGGCTTTATCTGAACAGCGGGGTCTGGACATTCCGGCTTGAGCCGGTGAAGGTTGTGACGGGAAATTATTATTTCTATCTGCCCTCGGCTTCTGTGAGAAATGAAAGAACAGGCTTTTACCGGTCAACGCCGGATGTGACGCTGACCATTCCCTCCACAGCCGCCAGGGTCATCACGGTGGGAGCTTATGACAGTCTGTATGACGCCTATGCGGATTTCTCCGGCAGAGGCTACACGGACAGCGAGCGCACTGTGGGGGTGGTGACCTCGGGGCTTGCAAAGCCGGATATTGTCGCGCCGGGAGTGGGGATTCTTGCGCCGGACATCTACGGCGGGTACACGCCGGTCACAGGAACTTCCTTTTCCACGCCTATTGTAGCGGGAAGTGCAGCACTGCTCATGGAGTGGGGGATTGTCCGGGGCAATGATCCCTTCCTCTACGGGGAGAAGCTCAAAGCCTATCTGCAGCGGGGAGCCCGCCCTCTGCGCGGAGAGAGCATCTACCCAAATCCAAAGACCGGCTGGGGAGCATTGTGCGTACAAGAGAGTATTCCGGGCTGAGCGTTATAAAAGTTTTTTCTCAGATTGCATTTTCTCCTTGAAAATATAGTTTTCAATGTGTAAAATATAATTACTAAATCATTCTGACTTGGTTTGATATATTTTACAATACAGAAAATAAAGTTGATGATATTATGGAAATCGGAGAAATTATAGCTGTAAACATGATACAAGATAGAAAGAGAGGAATTAAATCGTGGAAATTCATTCAGTTGCCCTGGTGGGCTTAGGAGCATTAGGAATCTTATTTGGTGCACCCATTGCACAGGTTCCTGGCGTGGAACTGACGGTACTGGCGGATCCCGGACGCATTGAGCGCTACCGCCGGGAAGGCGTGACATTTAACGGAGAAACGGTAGATTTCAGATTTGCCACTCCGGAAGAAGCAAAACCGGTGGATCTGGTATTATTTGGAGTAAAATACAATGCCCTGGAGGCGGCCATGGATACAGCAGCTCCTGCCATCGGAGAGAACACCGTGCTGGTGAGCCTGCTCAACGGCATTATCAGTGAGGATGTGATGAACGAACGCTGGCCTGGTCAGGTGTTGTGGGAAGTAAGTACTGATATGGATGCCACCCGTGTAGGCAGAGCATTGATCTGCCAGGCAAGAGGCAAGATACAGATCGGTGAGCGGGACGGACAGATGACACCACGGCTTGCGGCAGTGGCGGATCTGTTTCAGAGGGCAGGTATTACCACCGAAGTGCGGCAGGATATCTTATATAAGCAGTGGTTTAAACTGATGGTAAATGTGGGCGTAAACCAGGCAGCGGCTGCCTTTGATGTAACCTATGGAGGACTGGCACAGGAAGGTGAGGCACGTCAGGCTATGCTCGCTGCCATGGAGGAAGTGATTCAGCTTTCTGCCCTGGAAGGCTGTCCGCTGCCAACCGATGCAGCTACCGGCTGGGTTCCGCTTCTGGATACCTTTAATCCGAACGGAATGCCAAGTCTGCGTCAGGATGTGCTGGCGAAGCGTCCGACCGAGGTGGAACTGTTTGCCGGCACAATCCTGCGTCTTGCATCGAAACACGGTATGTCCTGCCCGGTGAACCAGATGCTGTATGACCGCATCCGGGCGATCGAGGCTGCGTACTGAGAAGCAGAAAATGAAAACCAGATAAGGGATATGATACAGTTCTGAATGATCAGGTGAATCTTTCACAGGGACAGAAGCAGCAGATCAGAATTCTGATAATATCTGATTACAAAGAACCAAGCGATTGCCAAAAGGTTGTCGCTTGGTTCTTATAAGTCACAATGTTTCTTTATAATGTGTCCCCCACTCAACCATACAATCGAAAATAGGCTTTAGGGAATATCCTAAGTCGCTTAGAGCGT
>CAYPSH010000010.1:0-17210 GCA_964413445.1 uncultured Acetatifactor sp. | reverse complement strand
GGAACATCATCTGTGTACAGGTTCCAGGCGAAGGCGATCTTCCATGCCTTGTCTGCATCATAGCATGCGGGGATCGCAACAGGGTTGTTGGACCAGCAGTTGGTGTAATCCGTTGCGTTGGGTCCCTTGGGGAACATCACGAAGCCGAAGTCATCCTCCATATTGGAGAGGAAGTCGCCTGCGCAGTAAACATCATCGGTAAGGAACACTGCCTCGCCGTTTAAGTATGCTTCCTTGTAGTAGTCCCAGTTTGCTCCGTCAGGATAAGGAAGGGAGTAATCGTTGAAGATCTTCACTGCCTCCTCCAGGGCTGCCAGTGTCTCGGGGTTCTCCAGCTTGTAGGTGAAGGTGCCGTCTGACTCCTTGCCCACATACTCTGCGTTGTTGGACCACACGAGGGCGTTGGTCAGGTTGGAAGCGTTCTGGGTGACACCGTAGACATCGATGACGCCGTCGTTGTTGGTATCTCTCTGTACCTTTGCAAGTACCTCCTCGAAGGCATCCCAGGTCCAGGTGCCGTCCGCCTGCATATCATAAATGGATTCGGGATCGATCCCCGCCTCGGTCAGCAGTCTCTTGTTGAAGTACACACCGGTACGGGGCTCCGGGTCGCCCGCGTACATGCAGTAGATAGCGTCTCCTCTGGAGTACTGCTCATGCAGCTTGTTCTTGGTAAATTTGGATTCTGTGAAATCCAGGCAGTCCAGGGTGGAGAGGTCATAAGCCAGTCCCTGGTCGATGGCTGAGGTCAGAGCCGGATCGTCACGCAGCACGAAAATGTAGTTCTCGTCTCCGCCTGTCGTAGCATATTCCACAAAGTCGGAAGGTGCGGAACCCCAGTCGGAGATTGCCTGTGACTTGATGGTGAAGTTGTAGGTCTCCTGGATCCACTCTCTGTACTCCTGCTGTGCCTCCTCGTAGTCGTTGGTGGGTTCTGCGGGATCTCCAGACCACCAGTCGCGGATGATGATCTCCATGCCGCCCAGGTCGTAAACATTGCCGTTCTCGTCCTTTAAGACGGTGTACTGTCCAACCTCTTCCTCGCTCTCAGCGGACGTTTCCGATGAGGAAGCTTCAGCCGATGAAGCCTGTGAGGAAGCTGCGCTGCTCTCCGCAGATGATGAGCCGGTTGTACTGGTTGTTCCGGTACTGCCGCAGCCCGCCAGCCCGACTGTCATAGCCGTAGCCAGGGACGCAGCCATAAGCTGCCTAAACATTTTTCTTTTCATTTTTCATCCTCCTTATATTTAGCTAAACCCCCTGCCCTCCGGGAAAGCAGGGAATTTATACTCCCCTTAAAAGAAAATCACATCTTGATTCCTGAGCTGCTCAGGCTCTCCACAAACCCCTTCTGTGCAAACAGATAGAGAACGATGAGGGGCATGATGATCATCAGCGTACCGGTGGAGACGATACAGTTGGTGTACGCCACGGACACCGTGGTGTTGGTTCCGGTTATTCTCTGTATGTAGGCTGCCAGGCTGTCCGCCAGTCTCGCAAGAGAGGTGCTCACAAGCTTGATGTTCCCGAGGAACATCTTGGAGTAGAAGCCGTCCGTCCACTGCCACACAAAGGAGAACAAAAAGCAGGAGGTGAGGATTGGCTTTGCATCCGGCAGCATGATCCTCACAAAGGTCTTCAGGGTTCCGCAGCCGTCCACATAGGCCGCCTCCTCCAGCTCCTTGGGAATGTTTCTGAAAAACTGGCGGATCATATAGATGTACAGGCCGTTTTTCAGTCCCATGCAGGTGGCGCTCATCAGATAATAGGGAAGCACCGAACCTCTCAGGTTTACGGTACTGCCGGTCAGGAGTTTTATAATCCCCAAAATGTCAAAGAATCTGAAGTGCAGATGCAGGGAGGTGGAGATGGTCTGGGGCGGGATCAGGATCACCAGCATCACGCAGGCGAACCAGAATTTCTTTAAGGGAAACTCAAACCTTGCAAACCCGTACCCCACCAGGGTGCAGACCGAGATCTGCAGGATGGCGATGGTGAGGGCAACCACAAAGGAATTCACAATGGCCTTCTGGTAGTTCACCAGCTGGGCCGCCAGGAGGTAGTTGTCCGTGGTAAAGTGCTCCGGGATGGAGATGACCACCGGGTTGTAGAGATCCTCCTCCGTCATGAAGCTGACCGAGATCTTGTTGAAGATCGGCTGTAAGATCATAAAGCACATGCCGAACAACAGGATGAAGCGGCAGATGCTCAGCGCGTATCCCATCACGGTTTTCCTCAGCAGATAGCCGCCCGATTTTCTGTTCCTCTCGCGGAAGTTTGCGTATTTCTTTGTCTTTGTCTCAGTCATAGTAGTATACCCTCCTTGAGATGAGCAGTGAGCTCACCGCGATGATCGCCATCAGCACCACGAAATAGATCCAGGACATTGCCGAGGCAAAGCCGTAGTTGATCTGATCTACCATCACCTCTGTGATCTTGTCAATGACCTCGTTGTCTGACCTCATGCAGAAGTCGACGATGGTGTAGATCCAGTTCACCAAAAACAGGGAACTGATCATGGGGAAGGTGATCTTCCAGAAGCTCTCCCACTTGGTACAGCCCTCGATGTCCGCCGCCTCGTACATGCTGGAGGAGATGGTCTGCAGTCCCGACAGGAAGATGATGATCTGGATGCCGGAGGCGATGGCCACGTCGTAGATATTGTCAATGATCTCAAAGACCTCCTCGAAGGCTCTGGTCCCCACGCCCGCCGTCCTCAGGATACTCTCAAGCGCCGCCGTGATGCTGATGCCGGAGGTTGTCTCCTCAATGGCTACCTCCAGGTTTGCCATCAGGGCATTGTCGCTCTCCAGGCCTATGACGACGCCGGAGGAAAGGATCACCGGCAGGAAGAAGATGGCTCTCACAAACGCCCTGCCCTTGAATTTCTGGTTTAAGATCAGCGCCACAAAGAGGCTGAAGACCATGATCGCCACGGATTCCACCACCATCCTGGAAATCTCCTCCACAAGGAGCCTTGTGAATTCCGGGTCGATGGTGAAGGCCTTTTTGTAATTGTAGATCCCCTGCCATACAGGATTGAAGGTTCCAGCGCCGATCTGCACATCACAGAAGCTCATGTACAGGGACTGGAAAAAAGGCTTTATCATGAACACCAGAAACCCTATGATAAAGGGACTGATGAACAGATACCCCGATATGGCCTTCCGTCTCTGCAGACCTGCTAATTTGTTTTTCTGATTCTTCATAACCGCTGCCCTCTCTGCAAATATTTACCGGACCACCTTGTAGTCTCTGGAAGGAACCACCGTGCCGTCCGGTGCGCTCGCATCCTCATATCCGTAATTGACATAGACCTTTGTGCCGTCCTCGTAGGTGGTGCAGGTGAGATCCTCGCTTAAGATCTCATGGTCTGTCATCTGCTGGCTGAAGGTATGCCCAAGCTCCTCGTTGTACCTGGTATAGATCTCAAGCATCCTGTCGTGCCATGCGTCAAAGTCAGAGCCGTAGTACTCCGTGTAAAGGGTCTTCTGAAGGGCGAAGGCGGATTCCCGCATCAGGGTAAAGTACAGCCCTGCGCCGTACTCGGCGCTTGCAAGCAGCTCCTCCTCCGTATTCCCCGCCAGGTTGAGCGCCTCCCCCGTGTAGTTCACATATCCGTGCAGCGCCAGCTGGTAAAAGGGGATTTCCTCATCCAGGATGGTGTAGCCGCTGCCCTCCAGGTCCATGTTGGTGATCATATCGCTGTAGACAGCTGCGTAGTCATTCCCCATGTTGATCATGATCTTCGTTCCCGCAGCCGACATTTCCGAAAGCTGCGCCATCTGTCTCTCCATCACCTCCTGCCTGCTGACCACATCCTTCTTATAATAGTCTGCCGACAGATCCATTCCGGTCTCCCGGAAGGAGACGCCTGCGCCGAAGCTCTCTGCGGTATTTTTCAGGTTCTCCGTCATTTTTTCAGCTTCCGATGTATGGAGCAGATAGTAGTTGTCCAGATCATCCCTCTGCGAGTAGGTGACGGTGCTGTAGTAGGAAAGGGCCGCCCTCTCCTTGCTGATGAATCTGGCCGCATCCGTAAAGGAGAAGAAGCCGTCCAGAAGATTGCTGTCATAGGCGTACTGGGTGACGCCGTCCAGATACACATCCACTCCCAGTGCACTCGCAGAGCTCACAAAATTTTTCAGATCCTTTTTGCTTCCGAGATCCGAGATGGTCTTCACGCGGTTTAAAACGCTCTGGTTTATGCCGCCGTTGCACCAGCCCGAGAGCTTCACGCTCATGTTCTTCATGCCCTCCGAATAGAGCTGCTCCACGATTTCTTCCGCCTCGCTGTAGGTGGTGAGCTTTAAGGGTCTGGATACCGGGATGCCCATCACCTGTTTTACCTTGTCCACGGCTCCCACCAGCTCCACTGCCACCGGCGCCTCCGTGTCCTGATTCTCTGTCAAAAGGTCCCCGTACTTCTCCTCCAGATAACCTCTGTATGTCTTTGCCATATCCACATAGTCGCCGGAGTCCACGAAGCGGTATCTCTGGGTCAGAGTCTCGTCCGGCAGCTCATCCAGATAGACATAGATGGCGCTGTTTGCGATGTCGCCCACGTCGTACTTTTCACGCATGGTCACACTGTAGACGGCATTGACGTAATTGTAGCTGTTGTATCTTCCGCTGACATCCGCCTGCACGGAGGCGTAAGGAGCGCCCTCCTCCAGGATGCAGAGGAAAGAATCGTTGTCCTGAGCCACGCCGAAGGTATTGTAGTAGGCTCTGGTATTGTGCACCACCGCGTCGCGGGTCAGCGCCATATCCCAGCCGTAGAGGTTTGCGTAGTAACTGCTCTGGGCGGTCTTTCCGTTGTTGAAGTCGATCAGCGCTCCGCCGCCCTCCGGCACCAGCAGATACCCCTCATCCTCTGTCCCGCCTGCCCCGAAGAAGGGAAGCGGCGTCAGGGTGTAGATAGGATAGCTCTCTCTGCTCTCCAGCTCCTGCAGGGGGATCTCCACGACAAGGTCTCCTCCCTCCAGGCGGTAGATCATATCCACATTAAAGACAGGCTTGTCGGAGCTCTTCTCCGCGAAGTCCAGGTCCTTGTCCTCCGCGTACTTCTCGATCGTATAGCCCGCATCCTCGAAGTACTCCTCCATCTTGGATTTCAGGCTCTCTGTGGTGGTGTCCCTGAGCACATAGATCACTTCCGTCTCAAGCACCGGGTAGCTGGTGAGCAGAGCGTCCTTGTCATCCTTCTTGCCCAGATTGTTGATGTCGTATTTCTTATAGTAGGACTTGCACATGGTGACCGCCTCCGCGCTCATCTGTGACATCCAGTAGTCAAAGTCTTCCTCCGTACAGACAGGCGGGATGATGTACTCCTTCTCCGTGTTGCCGATGGAGTAGTTGACACGCACATAATCATCGCCGGCCTCGATCTCGTAGATGCCGTTCTTGATGCTGTAGTCATAATTGTTGTACTGTACCTCCAGGCCGGTCGTCATGCTGTAGGTCATGACCAGGGTGGACTGCAGCTTCCCTTTTTCAGAAGAGAGGGCGATCGGATCATCCGAAGCATTCTGGGGGTTCGAGTACCACACCTTCCCGGTGCTCTTCACCTCCAGCGAGAACTGGGTTGTAGAAGGATCCATGACAAGCTTCAGCTGGTCGTTCTCCACCACGATGGGCTCCTTTGAGCCCTCATAGCCGTTGATCCGGATGATCTCCTCTTCCTCCTCCGCTCCCTGGTAATGGATGATAAACCACACGCCGCCGAGGATGATGGCACAGAGGATCACAGGAAAGATCAGACTTTTCAGCTGTTGCTTCACGGCAGCCTTTATTTTCGCTTTTCTGACCGATTTTTCTTTCTTCATGGTTACTCCCGTCCTTATACAAATACTTGGGATCTGTCCTGTTTTTTAACAGTCCCTTACAGTCGAAACAGCAGTTCCTTTCCAAGAGAGATAAAGTAGGCAACGCCCTGTGAGATCATGGAAAAGAACAGCATCAGGATGAACACCTCCACCAGCATTGCGAACAGGCTGGCCAGGATAAAGAGAAGATTCTTCCCCATGGAGAACTCATGGATCTGACCCATGGCCGCCAGGATCAGAAGTGCCGCCCACACCAGAGAGATCACACTTAAGACCGTGTAAAACTCCTGCTCGTCCACCGTCACCACATTGCTGAAAAGCATCAGCGGCAGCTGCATCAGCGGGTAGGGCGTCAGCGCGTAGCAGGTTGCCATGTACACCTGCCCCAGCCTGCCCTTGCCGTCAAAGAGGGTGGTAAGCGCCCAGTTTCCCACCACGAAGAGCGCCAGGGGGACAAGGATGCTGGCCAGATACAGGAAGATGTTGATGCCCTCCCAGTACACCTTCAGAAAGATAAAGCTGGTGTAGCGCAGCTTCATGATCCGGACCACCAGTGTCAGGATCAGGATGGTGTTTGCCGCCGCGTAGCTCCCTCTCTTCTCATGGGTCAGATCCCAGAAGCCGTCCAGAGGGTGCGTGATGCAGTAGAGGGCAAACCGAAGGCTTTTCAGATATCGATTGTAGGTCTCCTTATTTTTCAAAACAGCGATCATACCCTTATCACGCCTTTCTGCGGATCTCGTCGATCTCGATCTCGCGTCTGATGCTCTTTACCTTGCCGACAGCCATCGGGATTAAGAAGATGGCAAGCAGGACCACAATGATTGCCGCGATATGCTCTTCCACCCACTCCTTGCGGTACTGCTTATATGCCTTGGAGTAGTTGTCCGCATCGTACTTCAGTTCAAAATAATCCATGGCCTCCCGGTATCTTTCCTGACGGAGAAGGGAGCGTCCGATGCCGATGTAAGCCAGGTCGTAGTTGCCGTCAATGTCCATCACCTTCTGCCAGGACTCACCGGATGCGGTGTAGTCGCCCTCGTTGAACTCATCGATGGCCTGATAGATGAGCTTTCCGAACTCTGTGGGGACAAACAGTGTCAGACTGCAGTCCAGGGAATCCAGCACCAGCAGATCGTAGTCCATGTGCTCGATGGCGGAGGGCTGTCTGAAATAGCCGTCCATATTGCCGTTTCCGCCGAAGGCGAACACCAGCTTGCCCTGGTCATTGTAGCCGAAGAGCCTGCCTCTGTTTTTGTCCAGGCACACGTAAATGTCATTGTCGAAGGTGGTCACATCCTTAAAGTAGGAAGCGCCCTCATATCCGCCGCCGGAGCCCATGTAGAGATCTCCGTAGACGGGATATTCCCCGTTGCGCACCAGGATGTCGTTTCCCATCAGGTTCAGCTTCCGGATGGCGTCCGCCGCGCCGCTCCTTAAGTCATCCTCCTCCACGCTGCCGGTGCAGGCGTAGATGAAGCCCTCGTGATCCATGTAAATATTGTCATACTCTGTGGGGACGAAGGACTCCATCTGAGCCCTCTGCTCCTGGGTGGCAAACCTTTTCCAGATGTAGTCCGTCCAGTCGTAGGTCACCGGCGTTGCGCCCACGAAACCGGAAAAGGTGCCGTCATTCTCATATTTTATCAGTCCCTTGTTGACGCCCGTGGCGATGCAGTACACTCTGCCCGCGGTGTCGATGACGATCTTGTTGGGCTGGAACACCAGAGACTCATCCAGAGTGGAGTCGTCCGGCTTGTCAAACTGCATCAGGTAGTTTAAGTCCCTGTCCAGCTTTAAGATCCTGGCATTCCCCTTGTCCGCTATGTAGAAATCCCCCTCCTCGGAGACCGCCACATCCGTGGGGCTGCTGAAGGTGGTCACATCCACATTCCCCTGAAAGCTGTCGATGATGCGGGACAGGGTAAGCTCCGCGTCCCCCGTGCGCTCAAACTCCAGGATCCGGTTGTTGCCGGTATCGCAGATATAGACCAGATTCCCGGACACATACAGCCCTTCCGGGCTCTTTAAGCTCACCGAAAGTCCCAGGTCCCCGGAGGTGAACACCTTGCTCACCGCATAGGCATCCGGCGAGTCCTGCACATCCTCCCAGTAATCGTAATTGTAGGTATAGCTCCTCTCCTTCGCGCAGACCGCCATGGGAGAACCAAGGAGCAGTGCGGCGCCAGCCACAAGGGCGCCGATTCTTATCATCCTCTTTTTCATACGCCACCTCGTCCGTCTGTCAATCCTTCAAACCTGAGCTTGCCATTGTCTCCAGAATCTGGCTCTCTGAGAAGATGAATATGGCAATGGGAACTATCATCAGCACCACCAGTACCGCGGCGCCCTGTCCGGTCCTCGCAATGCCGCCGCTCTGGATCTGCTGCATGGCATACACAAGGGTCTTCTTTTCCTCGGAATAGATGAAGGTTGCCGCCTTGTTGTTCCAAAGCCCCTGCACCGAGAAGATGATCAGCGTCATCCAGGCCGGCTTGACATTGGGCATCACGATGGTGGTAAATACCTTCCACTCGTTTGCCCCGTCGATCTTGGCCGCCTCGATGAGGGAGGTGGGCAGCCCCTCCATAAACTGCTTCATCAGGAAGAGTCCCATGGGGGAGGCAAAGGCCGGGATAATGATGGCCCAGTAGGTGTCGATCCACCCCAGGGCGTTGATGATCAGGTAGTTGGGGATGGCCGTCACGTAACCGGTGAACATCATTGCCACCGTCACCAGCTTAAAGAAGGTCTTGCCGCCGGGGAAATCATACTTTGCCAGCACGAAGGCGCCCATGGAGGCCACCAGCAGATGCCCCGCCGTTCCCACCGCCGTGATGAACACGGTGTTGAACAGGTATCTGGAGAAGGACACCCAGGACTTTCCCATGGTCACAAACAGATCGGAAAAGTTGTCGAGTGTCGGATTCTGAGGCAGGATCCTGGGCGGGAATTTAAACAGCTCGTCCAGAGGTTTCAGGGCACTGCTGACTGCGTAGATGATGGGGAAGGCCATCACCAGGGCGATCAGTGCCAGGAACAGATACAGAAAGATATCTCCCCAGACGGATCTGTTGGGCTTTCTCCTTTTGATCAGCTTCCTGCGGTATTCTTTTTCCACGTTTTCTTGTTTTTTCTTCTTACTCATACCTATCTCCATGCTTTCTGCAGTCTGCCTTAAGCCTTCTCTTTTCCCCTATGGATCTTCCCGTCAGGTCCCCACTCTGCCAAGCAGTCCCTGGATCGCCTTGTTGCACAGGATCATGATCAAAAACAGGATCGTCGCAATGGCGCAGGCGTAGCCCATCTCAAATCTGGAATAACCGTAGTCAAACAGGTGGGTGACGATGGTCCTCGCCGCGTAATCCGTGCTGGGGTAGCCGCACAGCGCCATGGTGACATCGCAGACACCGAAGGCCTGGGTGATGGACATGACCGCGCCGAACATCAGCATGGGCTTCATGTTGGGAAGGGTGATGTACCACAGCTCCTGCCAGCGGTTTTTGATGCCGTCCATGTATCCGGCCTCAAACTGGGACCGGTCCACACCCTGGAGTCCTGCCACGAAGGAAAGGAATCCGGTGCCAAGGCTCATCCACAGGATGACCAGCATACAGACGGGAAGCATATAGTCCGGGTTGATGAGCCACAGGATCGGCGTGTCGATGATCCCCAGGTTCATCAGGAAAGCATTCACATAGCCGTAGGCGTCTCCTCTGAAGAACACGGAGAAGATCACGTAACAGTTGCCCGCAATGGAGGGTGCGTAGAACACCACCACCGCCACGCTTCTGACCCATCTGGGCAGCTCGTTGATCAGCCACGCGAAGAGGAAGGACATGATATAGCCCAGAGGGCCTGTGATCACTGCGATCATAAAGGTATTTTTCACACTGACCAGGAAGATGTCGTCCTCCAGGATCAGGCTGATGTAGTTCTGCAGCCCGATAAATCTGGGTGCTTCCAGTATGTTGTAGTAGGTAAAGGAAAAGAAGATGGAAATCCCCACCGGCAGGATATAAAACATGGTAAACAGCAGGGCGTAGGGCGCCAGAAAGGCGTAGCACATCTTGCTCCTCTTTGCCTTTTTCCATGCCACCTGCGTGTTGTACTTCCGCAGTGCCACATATTTGCTCAAAAATTCTTTCATGCTTATACCACTCCCCTATTCTACCGGCAGGCCGAATTCTATCCTTTTCTTGGTGATCTCTTCATTTATGGTGATAGAGTAGTCAATGATCGTCTCTCTCGGATCATCCTTGTCGTTGATGACCTTTCGGATGGCATTGGTGATATGGCGGCCTGTGTAGTATCCGCCGGGCACCTCTCTGATGCCCACCGTCTGATCCCACTGCTCATTTAAGATGGCGATGTCATCCGCGCTCCAGGACAGCTGTGAGAAGGCATCCTTGTTCGCGGTAGCATATCTGGCGGAGGAGCCGAGGAGCGCCTCGATCTCCCGTCCGAACCTCACCTGCGTATCCGGCTGAGCCCACCACTTCATGAACTCCCACGATTCGTTTCTCAGCGTCTCATCGTCTGTCTTGATCATCATGGTCGCACTGCCCGTGATAAAGTCGGACCGGTCTATGTAGGTGTTCCCGTCCTCATCCGTGTACTCTGTGCCCGGAATGAGGGTGAAATCCCACAGTCCCCTGATCTCCGGTGCGGATACCATCAGCGTATTGTAGGTAGAGTACGCCGAAATGCCGATGGGCATCTCCCCGGAACGGAACCGGCTGACGAAATCGTAAACCGTAGGGATTCCGTAATCGTTAAAGTAGCGGATGTAATCCTTGAAGGCTCTCACGCCCTCCTCGTCGTCCACTGTGGTCCTGGTGCCCTCCTCGTTGTACATGTCGCCGCCGTACTGGAACAGCAGTGTAAAGTAGAGCGACAGGTCAGGGCTGTTTGACATGACTGAGGTGCTGGCCGATGCGGTGCTGCTGCTCCCGGCTGCCGTGGGGATGCCCACAGACAGGTTGTTTCCCTGAATGGTGGGAAGCATCTCGATCAGCTCCTGCCAGGTGTTGGGAACCTCCAGACCCAGCTCCTCCAGCACGTCTTTTCTGTAAAACATCACGTTGAAGGTCTGTGTCTCCGGCAGTCCGTAGATATGGTCGTCCAGTCTGTACTGCTCGTAGGAGCTCTCCGTGTAATGGCTCAAAACCTCATCCAGATCCTCAAACTGGGTCAGATCCTCCACCGCATTACGCAGTGCGTAGTTGACGGGCTGATCCGCTCCCACGGACAGGACCACATTCGGTCCTCTGCCTGCCACCACCGCATTTAAGAGGGCATCTGCCGCCACGATCTCCACATTCACCTTGATCCCCGTCTCAGGGGTAAAGGTATCATCCACCATGGATTTCAGGATCGTGCCCTGGTCACGGCCGGTCAGGATCCACACCGTCACCACCTCATCCTCTCCGTCCTCGTCGTAGACATCGCCCACTGCGTTATAGTCCACCACGAAGGATGCCGCGAAGGACTTGATCTCATGCCAGAGCTTCATGAACACATTGGCGGTGTCCTTCTTCGGGGAAACCGCTGTCCCTGTGATCGTGATGTAGTCGATGTCCAGCTTGGTCTCGCTCAGATTTAAGGATGCGGTTCCCAGAGCGGTAATATTGTCCTTGAAGGTCGTGAATTCCAAAGTGATCTTGTTGGGCTTTTTGCAGAAGCGCTCCAGCTGCTGTGCCACGGTCTGGGCTGTCGCGATGTTGTCCGCCTTCTGTCCGCTGTATGCCACCATCTCATCCACGATCTTGTAAAGTCTCTTGGATTCCAGATCCATGGCCTCCATGATCTCCGGATAGTTGACCTCAATCTTATAATCTCTGTACTGGTCCGGGTTTGCTCCGGTGTACACCAGGATCTTTCTGTAAATCTGGTTTAAGCGGTAGGTGGAATCCTCCAGCTCCTCCAGGATCTCACCCAGGCCGCCGAGCGTTGCCTCAAGCCTTATGGTATGGGTGCCCGCCGTCAGGTAGATGTCGTAGGGATTTCCATCCTCATCCGCAAGATCCTTGCTCTGCCAGTCATTGCTGTAGTCAAAGGAGATTTCCTTTAATTCCGAGAAAGGGATCTCTCCGTCTATGTAGACACTTCTGTTGGATACGCTTCCTCTGGAGTAATTCTGGCGGCCCTTGATGTTGATGTTGTAATAGCCGTCCTCGGGGACTTCAAACTCCCACTCGATCCACTGTCCGGAGCTTCTCCAGGCATCTCCGCCCACATAGTTCAGCACTGTGGTGGTCACGCTGTTCGGCTGGGTGGTGGGGGAAGACCTGTCATACTTTGCATACAGGGAGGATTCCGACCGGAGTGTGGAGTCCTCTCCCTGAACCACCTGAATATAATTCTCTGCCGTTTCGGAGCTGCCCGCA
The DNA here is from genome assembly GCA_964413445.1 of uncultured Acetatifactor sp. Lineage (GTDB taxonomy): Bacteria > Bacillota > Clostridia > Lachnospirales > Lachnospiraceae > Acetatifactor. The sequence goes on along the minus strand of CAYPSH010000010.1, from coordinate 4,993 downwards.
GAGGGCTGCTTTGCCAGGTATTCCTGATAACTGTCCATGGTCTCCACCGCCTCGATAGAAAGCTTCTTTATGACCATGGGCTCATTTTCCGCTTCCAGGCCGATCTCGTTCACCCCTTTTTCCAGATAGAACTGATAGGGCTCTGTGATGTAACCCATATCGTCTCTGAAACAGGAAGACTGCCAGTCGTATACCTCCACCTGGGTAGGACGTATTTCATTCCCCTGGTTGTCCACCCGGACCTCTCCCCCGTCAGTCCATATTCTTGTGAAGGAAATATTTCTGGCGTCCTCGAAGGGGATCTCTTCATTTATGTAGACAGCTCTCTCCGCTGCAACTCCTCTGGACTCCGGGATCAGATATTCCATATAGATATTGTAGAAGCCTGTCTCAGGCACATCGACCGTCCATGTGACAAGGGAACCGGTCTCTGTGTACAGAGCCTTTTCCACTCCCTGATAATTCTCTTCCACATGTACATCCCCGTCAGCCTCGTAGGCAAACAGATCCAGTTCCACGCTCTGTGCAGGACAGGATGCGCCCTCGTGGGCATTCAGATAACCCGTGTAGGTACCCTCACGCTCCATGCCCTCAACATCCGTAGTCAGGTCTTCGCCGGCATACTTGTCATGGAAGTCCTCTGTCTCCCGAAGAGACATCAGCCCGCAGACTCCGGCGATCGCTCCCACCACTGCTGCCGCTACAATGATCTTTTTTACAGAGCTCTTCATACTGCCTCTCATTCTGCCGTCCCGAACGGCTCACGCAAAAGCTGTGATAATCGCATTTTGTACAATCCCGCCAATAATATTCTGACTTGTATAGTCATATCTTACTCCTTAAACGTTTTCGTGTCTTCTCAGCATTTGCTATTTACCACTTATTATTTGCGAAAATACTGTTTTTTACAGTTAAAATGCACAACATTTCCTGGAATAGAGCTCCGAATAGTTGCATATCACACAAAAAAAGAGCCCCGCAATCCGTCTGTATCACCGGATTGCTGGACTCTCTTCTTATTTATATTTCTTTTTAGGATGTGTGCGGCTTAAGCCTCCCGGACAGTCACATCCCTCACTGTCATGTTTTCCACCGCCTTTTCATCAAAGCCGTTCTCCTTCGCCCTGATCGTAAGATCCTCAAACGAAAAATCGGAGAGATGGTACTGTTCCTCGTTGGAGGTGACTCCGAAATAGGTGTCGCACTCACAGCTGCATCTGCGCATGGTGATGTGCTCCGCCCTGGACTTGGGGATGTCGGTTCTCCCCTTGAGGTCAAAGAACTGGGTCCAGGGTTTGATCTGGATGAAGTTCTTGATCTTTCCCTGCACATCCTCCACCGTGATGTACTCGTAGTGCTGGGGCGTGTCAGGCCGCATCTTGAGCCACAGGAGATTGTTCCCCTCCTTTACCCGGATGCGCCGCATCAGGATATTGCGGTTGTGGATGGACTCGGAGCCGCAGGTGAGACAGCCGTGGCAGAAGCCGTAGATACAGTCCTCCACCAGGATCCTCTCATTGGAGCCGTTCTCCTCTGCCTCGTCCGCCCAGGGGCCCTTTCCTCCCTTTAAGACAACAGAGTCGTCGTTTACCTCCAGATAACAGTTCTTCACCAGCACATCCGTGCAGACGTCAATGTCGATGGCATCTGTGCTGGGCGCCTTAACGGGCTTCTGGGGGGAAAAGATACGGCAGTTTAAATATTTCACATGGCTGCATCTGTAGATATGGGTAGTCCAGAAATGGGAATTCTGCAGGTGCAGGCCCGCGATGATCACGTTTTTGCAGTTCGCCATGTAGACCAGGCGCGGTCTCTGCTCATCCTTGTTTGTGCCGGGCTTGTTCCACTGTCTGCGCAGCCAGAAGGCCTTCCATGCCCTGAGGCCGTTCCCGTCGATGGTTCCCGGTCCGAACATGCAGAAGCCGTCCACATCATGCACATTGATCAGGGCGTCAAAATACAGACAGGTCTCCCCCTCAATGCGGGTCTCGCAGAGATTGTAGTCGGAGATGTCGTCGCTGCCCTTAAGCATTCCGCCCTCCCCGACATAGAGGTGGACACCCTGCTTAAAGTACAGGGCTCCCGTCAGGTAGGTGCCCGCGGGCACCACAAGCACTCCGCCGCCCTCCGCCGCGATCCTGTCTATCAGATCCTGGATTTCTTTCGTGTGTATCCTGCCGTCGTCCAGGATATCATGATCCGTCAGCAGATACTGTCTGCCGAGGGAAGTAAGCTCCGGCTCCCTTGTGTCATAAAACCAATCGTCAATGGGTGTTCCGTCGGGAAAAAATTCTTTTGTCTGGCTCATGTGAAATCATACCTTTCTGCTGTATCTTATCTGTGTCAATATTTTTTCTTCTTCTTTAATTCCTCATAAAAAAGGCAGTAGTTCTCGTACCGCATTTTGTCGATCCTGCCCTCCTCCACCGCCTTCTTCACACCGCACACCGGCTCCGTCACATGGGAGCAGCCTGTAAATTTACAGTACTTCTCCTCCGCCGCAAATTCCGGATAGTAAAGGGAGAGCTGTTCCTTTTCCAGCGAAAAAAACTCCAGGGAGCTGAACCCCGGGGTGTCCAGAATGTAGGTGTCCTCGCCCACGGCGATCAGCTCCGAATGCCTGGTGGTATGTTTTCCTCTCTCAATCTTCTCGCTGATCTGTCCCGTCTCCATGACAATATTGGATTGCAGACTGTTCACAATGGAGGACTTTCCCACACCGCTGGGGCCGGCGACAGTGGTTGTCTTACCGGCAAGCAGCGCCTTTATCTCCGGGATCCCCTCCCCTGTCCTTGCGCTGACGCTCAGGGTGCGGTAGCCGCAGGCGGTGTAGATGCGCCTGTACTCCCCGCCGTCGCCGTCCTCGTCGATATCCTGCTTGTTGAAGCAGATGATGCAGGGAAGGTTCTGCTGCCCCATCATGATGAGGAAACGGTCCAACAGGTTAAAGTTGGGCCTGGGCTTTGTGATGGAAAAGATCACCAGAGCCTGATCCACATTCGCCACCGCAGGGCGGATCAGCTCACTGCGTCTCGGGAGAAGCTCTGTGATATTTCCCAGACGCTTCTCCCCATCCAGCACATCCATCTCCACATCATCCCCCACCAGAGGCTTGCGGTGATCCTTCCTGAACACGCCCTTGGCCTTGCACTCGTAAATCTCTGAGGAAGCATAAACATAATAAAAACCTGCAATACCCTTGATTATCTTTCCCCTCATTATTCCACCGTAAACTCTATTCTTCTGGTGACCGTCTTCTCATTCTCCACTGTTGCAACCACATTTCCATCCGCATCCTTCTCCGTGGTCGTCACCGTGTAAGTCATCGTCAGGGTGCCGCCCGAGGAGTTCAGCCCGAAGGAATTCACCGACTGAGGGAAGGAGCTGACCGTGGTGTCCAGAAGCACTGTGCCGTCGTCCGCCACAAGCTTCAGTTTCACATCCCCGCCGCTGTAGTCGGGCGCCTCCTCCGTGGTAGGTGCCGCGATGCTCGTGTTGCACTTATAGGTGAGAGTCTCCTCTCCCTTGCTGACCTTGATGTCGATTCCCGTTCCCGGGTCCACCCAGGAGCCGTTGGAAAAGCTCTGGTAGCAGACTGTGCCCTCTTCGTACTCCGAGTTGAAAACCTCTGTGACGCTGGAGATCTCAAGTCCCGCCTCGATCGCCTTCATGGTGGCATCCATCTCCGTCAGCCCCATCAGGGAGGGCACCAGAACCTTGGTCTCCTCTTTTCCGAGGCTTACGGTCACAGTGATGTTGGTTCCCTTTGCCACCTTGTTCCCGCCTGCAGGCGTCTGCGCTGCGACAACGCCGGACGCCACATCCTCCGAGTAGGCTTCCATCTTGGTAACCGCAAAGCCCAGAGAGGTGAGGGTGCTGTTGGCCTCCTCATAGCTCGAGCCCACCACGGAGGGCACTTCCACTCCCTGGGGACCCGCGCTGGCAGTCAGGATCACAGTGCTTCCCGCAGTGACCACACTGCCCTCGTCCACATTGGCTCCCATGACAACCCCTGCGTCAATGGTATCCGACTCCACATAGGTCACTTCTGACCTGATGCCCAGCTCCGCCAGCGCATTTCTGGCATCCTCCACATTTTTTCCGATGACATCCGGCATGAACAGAGTTGCCTCCTCTGAGGTCTCCGGCTGCTCAGAAGACTCGTCCGCAGTGATGATGGGGCTTGACGAGCTGCCCTCATTCTCCTCTCTGCCGCCGAAAACCTTGACGGCAAGAATGATCACGATGACGCAGATGACAACTCCCGCGCCTATGGCCAGCAAAGTGGTGAGCTTTTCCATTCTGGGATTATAGTCGTAATCCTCCTCGTCCTCTTCCCCGTCCTCCTCGGCGTATGCGGCCTCCGTATCGGTCTTAAGCCGCATGGAGTCCTCCCTCTGGGTGCGTTCTCTTGTATCCTGATAAGCGGTCCTTCGCTTGATCTGCTCCATATCGCTCTCGGTGATCGTGCGGGTGCCGCCCTCTAGATCCGGCCCGTTCTGCACCACAAAATCCTCATCCGGATTCAGCAGGGACTGCTTTAGATCCGCGATCAGATCCTGCATATTCTGATACCTGCGGTCGGGGGATTTCTGGCAGCACTTGATGACGATGGACTCCACAGAAGTGGGGATCTCCGGCACAAACTCCTTGGGGGAGGGCAGCTCCTCCTGGATGTGCTTGATAGCGATGGCGACAGTCGTCTCCCCGTTAAAGGGAACCCTGCCGGTAAGCATCTCAAACATGGTGATACCCAGAGAGTAGATATCGCTCTTCTCGTCGCTGAAGCCCCCTCTGGCCTGCTCCGGGGAGGTGTAGTGTACACTGCCCATGACATTTGAGGTGATGGTGTTGCTGGTCGCCGCCTTGGCGATGCCGAAGTCTGTCACCTTCACCTTGCCGTCCTTGGAAATAATGATATTCTGGGGTTTGATATCTCTGTGGATGATATGATTGTTGTGAGCAGCCTGGATCCCCATGCTCACCTGCAATG
>CAYPSH010000009.1:14061-17575 GCA_964413445.1 uncultured Acetatifactor sp. | reverse complement strand
CTCCTCTCAGCTCGATCAGGGGAACCATTGAAATCAGGAAAATGATCAGGTACTTCTTTAACATGTTTTGTCTCCATTCTTTATGTCTTACTTTTTTTGTCACTCATCAGAGCCGTTTGCGAGATAGCCTTTCAGGAAGGCAAGAAGCGCGTCCATCTCCTCGTCCGTGCCGATGGTGATGCGCAGGGAATTGGAGATCCTGGGCTTATTCCAGTATCTCACATAGATGTCAGCCTCCCTGAGTGCCTTGAAAAGCTCCTGCGCAGGCACACTTTTGTGGCTTGCGAAGATGAAATTCGCACGGGAATCCGGGAAGGTGAAGCCAAGCGCCGAAAGCTCCTTCTTCACCCGCTCCCTGGTCTTACAGATCTTTGCGGTAGTCTCCTTAAAATAGGCGTCATCCCGCACCGCTTCCACCCCCAGCACCTGGGACGGATAATTCATGGTGTAGGAGTTGAAGGAAAATTTCACATCGTTCAGATATCCGATCAGCTTTTCATTTCCGATGCAGAAGCCGATCCGCATTCCGGCCATGGCGCGGGATTTGGAAAAGGTCTGCACGACCAGCAGATTGTCGTACTTTTCCAGCAGGGGCAGGGCAGATATACCGCCGAAATCGATATACGCCTCATCCACGATCACCACCACATCCCGGTTGGCGGCAAGGATCTCCTCCACTGTGTCGAGGCTCTCCAAAAGGCCGGTGGGCGCGTTGGGATTCGGGAAAATGATGCCTCCGTTTTTACGCCTGTAATCCTCCGGGCGGATATGCCAGTTTTCGTCCAGCGCAACCGTCTCATAGGGAATCCGGTACAGCTTTGCCCAGACATCGTAAAAGGAGTAAGTCACATCCGGAAAAAGGATTGGGCTTTCGCTGTTGAAGAAGGTTAAAAACGCCATGGACAGCACATCGTCCGAACCGACCCCCACAAACACCTGGGAGGGCGATACATGGTAGTAGTCCGCCAGAGCCTCTGTCAGGATCGTCGTGTTGGAATCGGGGTACAGCCGCAGGGCGCTGCAGTCTAAGTCAGCCGCGAGCCCGGCCACGCCCGGCGCCGGGGGATAGGGACACTCGTTGGTGTTCAGCTTTATCATATTTGCCTTTTTAGGCTGTTCTCCCGCCACATAAGGGACAACCTTCCGTACATTCTCTTCCCACTTCATCAGATGGATGAACCTGCCTTTCCGTTTTTCTCCGCCTTACTTCTCTCCTGCCTGTACATTTCCGCCTGGTCTTCACACCCAAGCGCCTCGTAGCATCTGACGAGACCGTCCAGTCCGTCCTCCGCCCCACAAGCTCTCCGCAGGATGGGAGAAGTCTCATAAACCGCATTGTAATACCATACAGCCGCTTCCTCAAAGTCGTCTATACCTTCATAAAACGCCCCCAGCTCACAGCAGATTTCCGAGTTTGCCTCCCCTGCGATCACCTTGAGCGCATATTTAAAGAAGCTCACAGCGTCCCCCTTCAGCCTCGCCGCCCGCGCTGCCACACAGCACGCCTCACAGACCTCCTCCGCGCTGCGCCCGGTGTCCGCCGCAGACTGCTCAAAAAAAGGACACGCCCTCAGGAAGTCCTCCTCATCTCCCGCCAGGAAAAGCTCCCTGGCGTAAAGGCCGTGCAGCCGCCTGGAGATCGTCCGCCCGCTCTCCCACTGCCTGTGGAAATTCTCAAGATCGCGCTTTGCATGGCTGCCCTCGGGAAGATGGGTGATCACAATATCGCTGTCAAACACCACAGGAGAAAGCCTCACCGTCTCATGGATGGGCTCCTCCCACACAAAGCTGCGCTGTCTCTTAAAAAGCTTGGGGCGGTACTCCTCGTCAAAATTGTAGACTGTGCCGAAGGAAAGCTGATTGCCATACTTCATCTGGACAATCTCGATCTCCGGAAGCAGCGTTTCCTTCAGCGTGCGGAACCGCTGTCTGTTTTCCTCCGACAGGACCTCATCCGCATCCGCAGAATATATATATTCACAGTTTGCCCTGGAAAATGCAAAATTCCTGGCGGCGCTGAAATCGTCAGTCCAGGGGAAGTCATAAATAAAAGCCCCGTACCGGGCAGCCTCCTCCTTCGTCCGGTCCAGAGAGCCCGTGTCCACGATAATGATCTCGTCCACAAGGTCTGCGATACTGTCCAGACATCTGGAAAGGATTTTTTCTTCATTTTTCACGATCATACATAAGGAGATGGTAATCATGTGATATTCCCTCCCACAACATGATTCAGGAATTGTCTTTCCGCAAGCAGGAACGTATATTTGGCTTTTGACCCTTGAACCATCATATCAAAAAACACGGAATGGCACAACCTCAATCCTTGAAAAAAAGTAAAATCACGCCCAGGGAGACTGTGATATAGGGGAGAAAAGCCACCGGTTCCTTTAAATTGCCCCGGCGGTTCACATTCCCCCGGGGCAGCTGCAGGGCGGCCAGAAGTGTAAAGGCCGCCGCCATATGCACCACATACATCTCAAACCCAAACCCTTCCGCCGCCAATGCCATGGAGCACACGCAGAAGGCGTAGCAGTCGGCTTTCCCATACATTTTGGAAAACAAAAGCAGCTGCAGCAGACCAAACACCGCAAGGGAAAGGCAGGTGTCCGCGTTCAGTCTGCCATTTGTTACAAGAAGCAGAAATGCTGCCGGAGCCGAGATCGCCCACACAAGGTTGTACACCTCGAAGCTTTTTTTGTCGGTCACGCACGCCCATAAGAGGCACAGCGCGATGACCGCCCTTAAGACCCGGCTCATCGCAGTCTGGTGCGGAATTCACCCAGCACACTGTCTCCCACCTCGATCACGCTGACCGCCGGATGCTCCTCCAGCTTCTTTTCGCCCTTGTACGCCCTGACCGTTATCCGGTACCCGGTGTTTTCCGGCGTATAGAGAGGGATCATAAACTGTATTTCCTCCTCCTGACTGTACAGCGGCGCCTCATAGGTAAAGGTCCTGTTCAACTCCGGACACAGACTTGTCATCTCCTCCGGGAATTCCACCTCCACCCGCTCAGCATAGCCGTAGACTTTGACCTTCAGGATTCCGCTCTCCCCGCACTTAAAGACCGGCTCATGCGGCTCCAATATCCTCTCCACTTCCGTCTCAAGCGAAAACTCCGTCACTTCATATTTCTGCACTGTCTCATTACCCACTCTGTCAGCTGCCACGGCCGTCACCGTGAAATCTCCCGTAAAGACCGGATCATCCTTCGTGATCTCCAGGCGTACCTTGCCGTCCGCCCCCGGCTTTATGATCTCTTCGCTGTAATTGTCACTGTTTGTCACCTTCACATAGAAGTCCGCCGTTCCGGAGAGGGCATCCTTCGCCTCCGCGCTCAGCACGACCGCCTGCTCCTGTCTGGCGACGACTTCCAGGGAGTCCAGCTGTTCCAGACCTGTGATCACAGGTCCCTCTCCGTCCGCAATCAGGGACAGCGCATTTTTTACGTCCTGGTTTCTGTCCGAATAGACAATTTCCGTTCCGGAATCTGTCCCGGCCCGCGGGATCACCC
>CAYPSH010000009.1:8977-13961 GCA_964413445.1 uncultured Acetatifactor sp. | reverse complement strand
GTAAGAGGCAAAGGACAGCAGGAAGGGGGTACTTCCGTCCGCTTTTACATACCAGGATGCTGCCGCATTCGCGGAGGCTACATTATGATGGTCTTCCCCCGCAACCACCGAGCTGATCCGAAGGGGCTCTGTGCAGATATCCCACACCGTCTCCGTCTTGCCTTCTATCTTGATATGTGTGGTCTTTGACAGATTCCCGGCCACATCCACAGCCGCAAGGTGCAGATAACACACCGTCCCGCCGCAAGAGACCGAAACGGCCGGATCCGCCGTATATTTCACACCGGCAGTCTTTGCCGTGACAGTTGTAGCTGCCTGACTGTCCACCACATAGTAGTAGCCCTTCACCCCTGACACAAGCACATTCTTTGTGATGTTGGACTCGCACAGCACCCTGCTGCCGTTTGTTCCGGCCTGCGTCGTCTCCGCGTAAGTCTTTGCCGCTTCAACGGACACCACCTTGTGGTAGTAAGCGGTTCCCACATCCTTCGGAGCCGGGAAGCTGACAGACACCTTTCCGTTTTCGCCGGGCACCTGCAGAACACTCTTTGCATCGACGGCATTGGGCGCCGCAAGGTCGGGTGCCGACACATCCTTAAGCTTCTGCTCCTCCACAAGCCCCACCTCCCGCGACGTGACCGTCACGCTTCCGTTGCCGCTCTGCACACCCGCCTGCGAGCTGTAGCTCAGGGCATACTGGGTGTTTACGTAATTGCTTCCTCCTCCGGCCGCCTGCGCAGTCTCATAGATCAGGTCAAATTCCGACACTCCAACATATCCTGTGCTGTTTCCCGCACCTCCCTGATAAATGCTTCCGCAGGAGGAGACCAAAACCGTATCGAAGGCACTGATATCCGTTTTGCCCTGCTTCAGACCTGTCGCAACTCCGTTCTTATAGCCCGTCACAGTGCCGACACCCTTTGCAATTTTGACATTCAGATATTTTGCGCCGCCTGTGGAGATCGTTTTGGATATCTTCATTGTTGCGCCGCCACTGTCCTGAACGCCGTCATACCAGCCGCAGTCTATGGTAAAGCTGTAGGAGGATTCCGACAGCTTTTTCCAGTCGCAGCCGTCAAGATTGTTGCTTTTGATCCACTGGCTGTTTTCAACGGAGTAGCCGTAGTTCTGAGATACTGTTCTGGTGTCGTAATTTCCGGCTTTCCCGCCGACGTAACCGCCGCCTCCTCCGGTGGCTCCGCTTCCGCCGCTGTTTCCCGACGTACTGGCATTCTGGCTCATAAGGCCGGTTGCCGCCCCGCCGTCGCCGCCTTTTCCGGCCGCGCTGCCCGCACCTCCGCCGCCGGCGATCAGCAGAGTCCCCTTCTGATTCGAGGAAATAATGGTATAACCGCCGCCATTGCCATAAGTGCTTCCCTTTCCGCCGCCGTGAAAGCCGTTCTGTCCGCCTGTGACATAGGTCAGGATCTCTCCCTTTACCAGATAGAATCTGCCGGAAACCTTTCCGCCTTTTCCTCCAGCGAAACTCCCGTAGTTGGATCCCTGGGCGCCCGAGGCAGTCAGGTCGTAAAACCCTGTATAGGGGATCACCACTGTCCTGGCGCTCTCTTTGTAAACGGATGTCTCATTCAGAGGGCTCGCCGTCACTGTATCCTGCGCGCTGTAAATCTGCCGGAAATTCTTGCCGTCCGTGCTCTGATAAAGCTTATAAGTCTTGATCTTATTGTCCGCCTGACTCCAGGAAAGATCCACCGCTCCCTTCCCCCCGTTGGCAGTCATATTGTCTTCGGCTTTCAGCACCAGCTCCGCCCATTTTGCATACAGCGTCCTGTCGCCATCCGGCAGATACTGGTCTCCCCCCAGTCCGGCGGGTCTGGTGAGCTCCTTGTCCTCGTACCACCCCACAAAAGAATAATTCTTTCTGACGGGCAGGGGCAGAGTGATCGCCTTTCTGGTATAGCATGCCCTGACGGTATCCGTGTCATCCATCCCGCCTGCAAAGCTGTAAATTTCTCCCCTGAGGCTTCCGCAGGCAGGGGAGAGCAGCTCCCATTTTGTAAAGGTACAGGAAGCAGTGACCGCGGCGACCGCGTTTCCTCCGTTTGTCACGAAGCTGACCTTGTACCCCTTTGGCGCCGTCACACGGGAGGTATCCAACTGATATGTACTGCCGTATTCCTGTCTGACAGAAAGAATTGTCGTCTTTCCCTGATAGCTGCCTCCGTTTGGGTCGATCTTCAGGTTTGTCTTTATCTTTTGCCACTGGGCGTACAGGACAACTCTCCCCTTTCCTGTCTGCGCATCATAATTTTCCGCGGAAAGGTTCAGGATCTCTGCCCCGTCTTCGAAGCTAACGCCGCTTCCGTCCGGCTTGGTATTCCAGCCGGTGAACAGATAGCCGGTCATCTGATAGCTGTTCAGGGAAAGATGTGTGTTCGCCGTTACGGTTTTTCCCTCATAGGAAGATGCATTATCATACATGTGAAAGCTGTCCGCCATGCTCCCGTAGGCCGTACCGTACCGCCCGTCATTTTTGTCATAGCTGACCGCGTATCTGTTGTATGAGATACTTTTGCAGGTATGTCCGCCGACGATCACCCCCTGTTCCAGATGGCTGCAGTTGGGACACAGATAATACATATCCAGATCCACATCGATGGAGTTCACAGATGTGACCGCCTCCCTGCTTGCGTAGACAAGCCTGTCCGAGATCAACTGTCCGCAGTCGGCGCACGTTGCCAGCCAGCCCGAATAATAAGAGAGTCCGCAATTCTTTTTTCCATACTTCAGTCCGTGGAAGTTTCTGTATTCTGTGAGCCTGTGGATGCACTGCGCATAAGCGTGGACTACCTTCCAGCTTCCCACCGGTATCTCGCCCGTGCGAAGAGACTGGTAGTAGTGTTCTCCCGTTCCCAGCGCCTTCAGTGCAGAAGTTTTTCCTGTCAGGACAGTCTCCCCGCTGCCATACCAATAGGAAGGCAGGGCGCCTGTGCTCTGCGCCGGGAGGGACTCGGACATTGTCCACGCCTGCCCATCCGGTGAAAACTTCACATACGGGCTCTGATACAGAGTCCCCGCTGCCTGAACCTCCATTTTTCCCAGGCCTGTCTGCAAAGAAAGCCACATCAGGATTGCCAGACCAAGCTTCAGCCATTTTCCATTTTTCATCGGATCTCCTCCCTTTACGCCCGGATCTCATGAGATTACTCTTCTCTCAGCCATTCCCTTATCTTCCACTGTCACATATTTTTACCGCCCGCAGAGAACCGTCTGCCAGTTCCCTGTAAAATTCGGCTATCTCCTGTCTGTCCAGATATACGTTGACTCTCTGCGCCGCCGTGGTTTTGTCTCCCACGGGAATGCTGTTGCCGGATGCGTCAAAGACCTGCTGTATCAGGACATCCTGCCACACCAGGACCGTCTCTTCCTCTCTGACCGAATAAATATCAATCCTGTCTCCGTCCCGCAGGATGCCGTCCGCCACCTGAAAAATGTCATCTGCCTTGAACCCGGCGACCACCGGCTCATCCAGCTTCGCAAGGATCTGGTCCAGCTCCTGAAACATTCCGCCCGTCAGAAGAGTTCCGCAGTCGATATCAAAAGCTGCCACCAGTCCCTGTACCTGTGCCGGATCAGACAGGGCTGTGTCCGGTATGCAGCTCTTGTCCAATTCCTGCTCCTTTATGTACAGTTCTCTGTTTTCCTCCGTCAGGAGCATCCCCTTGGGGATAGCCTGGACTGCTGTGTAAATCATTCCCTTTTCATACTGTGTCAGCACTTTTTTCTCCGTTTGCACCATCACGGTAAAAACCGCTGCCGCCGCCAGCAGGGCGACAAAAATCCCTCCCGTTTTCAGGCGCATCCTGCCTGCCGTCATCCCCGACTTAGCTCTTTTTTCCTTCCCGGAACTTCCCCGTCTTTTCACCAGTCTCATTTCCTCCCTGTGTTCCCGTTTTCTACTCCGCCACAATGTCAACCAGCTTTCCCTTGTGTGCTTCTGCGGCAATCCCGAACATTCCTTCCACCGGATAGGTGATCTCGCTGTAAATACCTGTATTTTCTATCAGCTGCCCGTTGGAGGCTCGCGCGAGCCCAAGCTGCTCCTGCCGCTCGGTCAGGCCGCCCGCTTCGTCAAAGCTGAAAATCTCCACCCGGTCGCCGTTCACATTGTAGACAGTGTACTCCACCACGCGCACCGGGCCGGAGATCAGCTGTACATTTTCGTTTTCCCACTGCCCGTTCAGGTTCAGATTCCCCATGACCGCTGTCCTGTACCGCTCATAGGCCTCATACACATCCCCTATCCTGATCCGGTGGGAGATGCCGTATTCCTCCACATCGATCACTGCGGATGCAAGGTTGGAGGCGGCCAGGGCATCCTCCAGATATTGGGCCGAGCTCTGATAGATTTCCAGCTGCAGATAAGCACACAGCAGGATGCCCAGAAAAAGCAGGAAGAAGACGCCGGCCACCCACTCCACCTGGCCTTTTTCAGTTTTTGGCCGTCGAAACTCTTTTTTCCGAAAATTCGTACTCATCCTTTAATTTTCCCTCTATCTTCAGCTCGATGGGTTCACCGTACATCACCCTTCCGCTTGTACCCGTCAGAGTCACCTCCGTTGCGCCCAGCTCTTCCAGCTCCTGCAAAAGTGAAGTCCTGTCTGCAGCGGTGAGCTCTCCCTCCGTCTCCATTCTCAGGATGTACTTTCTCGCAAGCTGTCCCACCGCCGCTTTCTGAAACACGATCTCCACGTTTCCCATGTACGCCAGCATAAGGGCTGTCATGGCCAGCATACAGAGGCAGGCAGCCAGCATATCACCAATATTTCCCTTTTCTTTTTTCGCACACTTTTCAGGCATCTTATACTCCCTTGAGTATCCCCTGCGCCCGTTCCGTCATGCTCGTAACGATCGTCTGGATAAAGGCGGTCAGGCTGTCCTTCATCACAACGCACAAGAGCAGAGCGATGATGCAGAGTCCCACTGTCACCAGGATCCCGTCGATCCCGGGCTCCTTCTTCAT
>CAYPSH010000009.1:0-8877 GCA_964413445.1 uncultured Acetatifactor sp. | reverse complement strand
TTCTTTTTGATCTTTTCTGTTTTTGCCCCTCTAAAAGCGGGCCGCCGCCCCCATCATGTTTGTGATACAGGCGTACAGCGTGATCCCCAGCACTGCCGCCAGGATTCCCAGCTGGTAAAAGGTGACGCTTCTGTCCAGCACCCCTTTTTTTCTCTCCAGCACTGTCTCCTCCATATCCTTCATCTGTTCTCCGATATCGCCCAGAAGCTCCAGTGCCTGCCCCGATTCCAGCGCCTGCAGGATGATCATGCAGAGCGAGTCAATATACCGGTTGTCAAACTGACCCTGGAAGCGATCCAATGCCTCATAGATATCCGCCTTCATGACAATGTCCCCCGCCAGATCCAGCAGCGCCTTGCGCAGCCTTGGACTCTGTACGCTGCCGTAGCACTCTGTCAGGGCATCCGTCACATACACGCCCGCCCGGATCTGGATCTCCAGGGCATGGTACACCAGCTTTACCTCCGGCAGAAGCTTCTCATTGTCCCTTTTGTTTAAATAACTGAGCATGAGATTCGGCAAAAAATAGAGAAACGCTCCCATCGCCAGCCCCCCAAGGACAGATTTTCGGACAAACACCAGAAAACCCGCCATTCCGATCACTATGCGCAGGGAAAGATACCTCTCCGGGTTCACCCACTTCCCATAGTGGAAGGAGGCGCCGTTTTCCGTAAGCCACTGTGCCGTTCTCCTGCGCCAGTCCGTCACGGATTTCCTCCTGCTCACAAAGCCGGACAGTTCCTTGAATTTCTTCATCACAAGCCGCTCCGGCTGCCAGGTCTTTTGCAGGCTCCAGAGCAGCAGGAATGTCAGCCCCGCCGCTGTCAGAGGAAGCCACTGCAAGCCTGCGGCGATCCATTTTTCCTCCATACGAATAACCCTGCCTTTCCCGGTACTAGCTCTGTATTTTTCTCATCTGTCCCGCAAACAGTCCTAAGATCAGCAGGATCACTCCGAGGGCAATGCGGCCCGGAAGACTCTGGAAGAGAATGTCCCGGATGGATGTGCCTATCAGGTTCCCCACGACCGCGAGCACCACAAACGACATGCCCAAAAGCAGTACCATATTGATCAAGGCTTCCCGCAGCATTCCCTTTCTCTCCTGGAGCACCCTCAGATACTCCCTCATACTTCTGCGGCTGGAGTTGACCATGGCGGAAAAATCTGCGCAATACCGGACACTGATCTCCATATTCCGGGCAAGCTCCTGAAACTTCGGGTGCTCCACACACTCCGCCATGGAGAGAAGCGCCATGTCGATGTCCCCGGTGGTCTCCGCCTCCAGACAACAGTTCTCGAGCGCGCTCCTGATCGGTTCTTCCATATAGCGGCTCACCTGGTGAAACACCCCGGTGAGTTCCCCCGCAGTGATACTGTAATTTCCCAGGACATCCAGAAGCTTTAAGAGGTTTTCGTTGACCTTCTGCAGGTTTCGGGTCCTGAGCATCCGAAAGCCTTCCGTCTCAGCCGCCACAAACAGGGCGCACGCCGCGATCCCCGCGCCGAGGCCAAAAAACGCCGCTGCCGCGCAGAACAGGGCGGCACAGACCACAAGGTTTCCGGCGATCCACCACTCTGCCGTCAGCCCCGGGAACCTCTCATGAAGCCCGCTGTAGCGCAGTTTCAGCTCCAGCCGCCACAAAAAGGAATGTTCCTGCAGGCTCAAAAGTCTCTTTCTTTCCTCCAGCGTCCTCTGTCTTGCAGCCTCATCCATGTCGCTTCGCGTCTTTTTCACCAGCTCTTCCAGCTGTCTGAAAACCTGCGTCTGTTGGGAGAGCAGGAAAAATCCCAGAAACAGGCTGCAGAAAATAAAAATTTTCATTCTCTCTCCTCCCCGTAAATCTTTTGATAAACCAGGTTGCCCCGCTCTTCGCTCCAGCCTCTGCACTCGTAGATCTCCTTCACCCGGTAATGCTCCATAAAGACAAGTGTCCTGAAGCAGTCCATCATGCGCATCAGCTCATTTCTGGAGTAGCGGCTTTCGTACATGCAGTAATCCACAAGCTTGTCGGTGGCCCTGTCGGCAGACGGGGCATGGATCGTTGCCGCGCAAAGCTGTCCTGTGTAGGCAGCATTCAGCAGATACAATGCCTCCGCTCCCTTCACCTCGCCGATGATGAAAAAGTCCACATCCATGGTCAGCCCTGCAATACTGATATGCTCCAGATCGTAGCTTACCTGCTGTTCTCCCGTCCCCGGGAGAGAGTGCAGAAACATCATGTCCGGATGGAAGCGGGTGGTCAGTTCGTCCGCCTGCTGCGCGACCAACACAGCGCAGTCGTCCGGCAGGGTCTCCTTCAGGGCGTTTAAAAGCGTCGTCTTTCCGGAGGAATTTCCCCCGCAGATCAGGGTGGAGCCCTCTCTGAACCGCCTGATCAAGAGCTCGGCGATCTCCTTTTCCATCATGTTCTGCTCGATCAGATCCCTCATCTGCGGGAAGAACCTGGGAACCTTTCTGATGCAGAGATAGGGCTCGTTGTAGGTATTTACAAGGGGCATGGACAGCGTGAATCGCAGGATGAAATCCGGATGGCTCTCATTGTCCGTGAAACGCTGGATCGCGTTGAGATTTGAAATATTTACCTGGTTTCTTGTGGCAATATAATCGATGAACTGCCTGTACTCTCTGGGAGAGGAAAACTGGATCCCCGCCGCCATCCTCCTCCCCTTACGTTTGATGCGGATGTTGTCATAGCTTACCACACGGATGTCCGAGACGGTCCTGTCATCGATCAGCTCCGAGAGCCTGGAATAGCCGAAGATATAGCGCTCAAACTCCTTCAGCAGCTTTTCCTCTTTTGCTTTGTGCATGGGATAATAGGCTGCTATGTGGTCCGCCGCCTCCTTCAGAAAGGCCTCCTTTTCCAGCTGTCCTTTCTTCATCTGCATCAAAGACTGCTGTTTCTGGGTAATGTAATCGTTCACCAGCCTTTCCAACAGCCCCTCCTGTGCGGCGTCATATTCTGTTTTGATGTTGTCTGCCTCCTTTCTTTTTGACATGGCAGCTTTTCAGAGCCATAGGCAAAATGATGTCTGTAAAAAATTGCTCCAAACAGTTGCAAACTTTGATTTTCGGCCGATGTCAGCCTGAAAAAACTGAAAGAAAATAAATTTGAATAAGATATCCGGAAGAAGTTCCGGGTAAGTGATATTAAAATACACCCGTCGCAGGCAAATGTCAATACGGAAAGTTATATTTTTTTGATTTCTGGTAATGTTTTTTAAAGGACTGGAAGGAAGCTAATTATTTTTTCCCTATGGACGATAAAGTATTAAGAATGGTATACTATGTGCAGAGGCATTATTCTGAAGGAGGTAACAGATATGTTTATTTTACTGGCAGGCGGACTTTTGGTCATTGTGGTTGCAGTCATTGTTGCGGTCGTTTCTTCTGTCGCTTCGGCGGTGGCAGCCGAGACGGACACGGACGAGTAGAGCGGCAATGCATCCACTTAGATTTTCCCTAACTCAGCCGGGTGGACAGCCACGTTTATTTCGCTTGTCCAAATGCCAATCGTTCCGCTGAGCCCTGATCGCCGGAAATGGGCTCGAAACGAGGAGCCCATTCCGTCAGGTCTCAGTTCCACGGCATTTGCAGACTACGCGAAACGAACATTGGCTGTCCACCCGGCTTCGAGTTTGCAGATGCCCCAAGTCCTGTCCATTACCGACGTAGTTCGGGGTCTGCAGCCTATCTGAGTGCGCCGTAGGAGGCCATCTTGAGTTTTCTCACGGCGGGGGTTGTGCCGGCGCCGCAGCGCTGTATGAAATACAAAAGTACAAAGTCTTCCGAGAAATCCATCGTGACGTAATTTCCTGTCCAGCCATCCCAGCCGAACTCTCCGAGGGATGCGTTTGCGCCCGCCTCTCCCTGGTCTTTTAAGACGCGCATCAGGCAGCCGTAGCCGTAGCCCTTCACACTGTCCCAGATCAGGGTTCTGCTCTGCTGTTGGGTCAGTCTGTTCTGTGCCATAAATTCCACGGTCTTCCGCCCCAGGATCTGCTTTCCGCCGTAGCTTCCCTTATGCACCAGCATGGACGCAAAATGGCTGTAATCGTCCAGGGTGGACACCAGTCCCGCTCCCCCTGATTCAAAGGCCACATCCTCCCCGTAGTACTCACCCAGATGACTTCCGGTGTGGGGAATGAGAAGTCCTTCTTCCGTCAGGTCATAGGACTGCGCAAATCTCTCCAGTTTTTCTTCCGGCACGAAGAAGCCGGTGTCCTTCATCTCCAGCGGCTCAAAAATTTCCTTTTTCAGGAATTCTCCGAAGGTAACCCCGGATACAGCCTCCACCACACCTCCCAGCACATCTGCGGAGAAGCCGTACATCCATCTGTCTCCCGGCTGGAAGACAAGGGGAACCGAGGCGATGCCCCGCATATACTCCTTTGTGTCGACCCTTTCTCCCGCCTTTCTCCTGGCCACAAAATCCTCCACCACCTTCTGCATCCGCCTGCCCGGTTCCGTTGTCTCATCCGGATAAGTGATGCCGGAGGTCATATTCAGAAGATCATATATGGTGACCTCCCGCTCTGCAGGGATCTCGCCCTTCTCCTCATCCCAGACCTTCATGCCGCGAAAGGCGGGGATCCAGTCTGAGACGGCATCCCACAGATCCAGTTCCCCACGCTCGGCCAGTATCATCGCCGCCGCTGCGGTCACCGGCTTTGACATAGAGTACAGGCGGATGATGGTATCCCGCTTCATGGGAGTACCCTTCTCGGCATCCGCAAAGCCTGTGCTGCCAAAATACATCTCCTTCCCTTCGTGGAGCACCAGGGCACTTGCGCCCTTGCACCTGCCCTCCGCAACCTCTTTGTCAAGCAGTCTGTCCATCGTCTCTTTATAGTCAAACATAGCTTTTTCCTCCATTATCATCCTTGTGCGGGTCACATTTTCCTGTAAAGCAAAAAGCAAACCCTCCTGCCCAAAAAGCAGGAGGGGTATTTCCTCAGATTTCCACCGCAAGATGCAGTAAGCTGCATGCGGGAATCGTAAAGCGCAGTCTGTTATCCCTGACAGTCACCTTGTCGAAGTCTTCCGCATGTACCTCGTCGGGCTCGTCAAAGGTGTTGTGCGCACGCATTCCGCCCGTAAGGATACTTCCGCTCACAGACTTGACTGCGGTCTCTGCAAAGACAGCCTCAATCTCCGTGTTGTCCGTCAGAGATGCATTGGTCAGCGTCACATGGAGCTTTCCGTCCTTTCCGTAGGACACGGACTCGGACAGATCCGGGATCATGCAGTCATCCTCAATCCCCACCTGTTTTGTCTCCACAGAGGACTCAACCAGCTCTCCGTCCTGGTGACACTTGTACAGATTGAATGCATGCCAGGTAGGTGTCTTGACCATCTTGTCGCCCTCGGTGAGGATCACTGCCTGCAGCACATTCACCATCTGGGCAATATTCGCCATCTTGACGCGATTGCAGTTTTTGTTGAACAGATTCAGATTGATGCCGGCCACAAGCGCATCTCTCATGGTATTCTGCTGATAGAGGAAACCGGGATTGGTGCCTGGCTCCACATCGTACCAGGTGCCCCACTCATCGATCACCATGCCGATCTTTGCGTCGGGATCATACTGATCCATGATAGCGACATGGCCCTTGATCAGCTCCTCCATCTTCATGGTCGCCTTCAGAGTGCGGTACCAGTCTTTTTCGTCGAATTCAAGGGCTGAGCCCTTATTTTTCCAGTCGCCCGTAGGCAGGGTATAATAGTGAAGGGACATGCCGTTCATATAGCCGTTTCCGTGGTCGAAGGTTGTCTCCAGAACCTTGTCCGTCCAGTGATAATCCCCCGCATTTGCACCGCAGGCAATCTTGTAGATGGGCTTATCCTGATTGTAGTTGCGCACATAGGTCTGGTATCTGCGGTACAGATCTCCGTAAAACTCAGGGCGCATATTGCCGCCGCAGCCCCAGTTCTCATTGCCCACGCCGAAATAATCCAGTGTCCAGGGCTCCTCATGTCCGTTCTCTCCGCGCATGTCAGCCATGGGAGAGATGCCGTCAAAGGTCATGTACTCCACCCACTCGCTCATCTCCTGCACTGTGCCGCTTCCCACATTGCCGTTCACGTAGGTCTTACAGCCAAGCTGTCTGCACAGTTCCATGAACTCATGGGTTCCGAAGCTGTTATCCTCCACAACTCCGCCCCAATGGGTGTTGATCATCTTCTTGCGTTCTTCCTTTGGGCCGACGCCGTCCTTCCAGTGGTACTCGTCGGCAAAACAGCCGCCCGGCCAGCGCAGGACCGGAACCTGGATTTCCTTTAATGCCTCCACGACATCCGTGCGCATGCCGTTCACATTGGGAATGTCAGAGTCTTCTCCCACATAAATTCCCTCGTAGATACATCTTCCCAGATGTTCGGAAAAGTGCCCCTGCAGTTCCGGGTTGATGTGTCCTTTTTTCACGTTAGGATTTACATACAACTTCGCCATTTTTTTGCCCCTTCACAATTTATTCTGTTTTCTTTTTAGTCTAGTCCTTTTGCATCAGCTTGTCAATTAAATTGTCAGGTAAAATTGTCAATTAAAGCACCTTTAAACTCCTTCTGACCAAGCCTTTTCTCCAGGACTTTTCTGACATGAAAATACGCAGGGATCAGGAAAATGTCCGCAAAGATCCAGGCGATGGGACTGCCGAGGCAGACCCCGGTGAAGCCGATCATGGGAACCAGCACAAAGCCGGCCAGCGATCTTGCGATCATCTCGAAAACGCCCGCCAGAATGGCAAAGGTCGGGAAGCCCATACCCTGTATCAGGAACCGGACGATGTTTACCAGCGCCAGAGGGAAATAGAACGCCGTGTTATAGAGCAGGAATATCCTCACATTGTCAATGATCGCCGCCTCCGAGGCATCCAGGAACAGGGTCGCCAGAGGTCTTCCGAGAAAGGCCGCGATCAGGACGGCGATCACGGAATAACACGCCCCCAGGAGGACACAGGATTTTAAGCCCTTTCCGATCCTCTCCAGTCTGCCGGCGCCCACATTCTGCCCTCCGTAGGTCGCCATCGTGGAGCCGAAGGCGTCAAAGGGGCATGCCAGGAAATTGCCCACTCTGCCCGCTGCCGTCACCGCCGCCACCGCGTCGGATCCCAGGGTGTTTGTGGCACTCTGTAAGATAACGCTGCCGATGGCCGTGATGGAATACTGCAGTCCCATGGGCACACCCATGCTGCAGAGGGAGATGCAGATCAGCTTATTCAGAGCCCACTCCTCTTTTCTGATCCGCAGGATCTCAAATTTCTTTATCATGAACAGAAGACAGCAAAGACCGGAAACTCCCTGGGAGATCACTGTAGCCCACGCCGCTCCCTGCACGCCCCATTGCAGATTGACAATAAAGAACAGGTCCAGCGCAATGTTCAGGAAAGAGGACATCAGAAGAAAGATGACAGGCGTCTTGCTGTCACCCAGGGCGCGGATCACGCCGGATGTCATATTGTAGAGGTAAGTGGTCGGGATTCCCAGAAAGATGATCCAGATGTAGGCATCCGCAGCATCCAGAATGTTGTCGGGGGTCCTCATCATCACCAGGATCGACCTGCAGGCTGCAGTCGTCACCACCGTCATCACCACAGCGAAGACCGCTGTCAGCCAGACGCAGTTGGCCACTACCTTTCGCATTCCCACATAGTCCTTCGCCCCGAATTTATGGGATACCGGTATGGAAAAGCCGCTGCACACGCCTGTGCAGAAGCCGATGATCAAAAAGTTGATGGAGCCTGTCGCTCCCACCGCTGCCAGATTTTCCGTCCCCAGAAATCTCCCTACGATGATGGTGTCCACCAGACTGTAAAACTGTTGGAACAGGAATCCAAACAGGAGCGGGATAGAAAATCCCAGGATCAGTTTCATAGGGGAACCTTGTGTCATGTCCTTAGTCATTGTTGTAAAACTTCCTTTTTTGCAGTACTTAATTTCGTCTCCGAGTATGGAGTATAACCGCTTTCCGCGGATTAGGCAATGTGCTAATTTGCTAAAAAAAGGACACTCCTGCAGGTTTTTGCTGTAGAAGTGTCCTTGCCGGTACAGATTTTCTGAAGGAGAAGTCAATGCACAAGCTACTCCTATTCCTCAGTCTTGCCCGAGCCTGCCACGGAAGAGCCGTCCTCCTGCTCATCCGAAGCCGTGCTGCCCGTCTGACGGCTCTGGATCTCGGCATTGTATTCTGCCTGTGTGATCTCCCCGTCTTCCAGCATTTCCTTTAATTCAGAAAGAGAATACTGTGAGAGATCGCTGTCAGTAGAGGAAGTACCTGAACTGCTCCCGGAGGAGACTGCCGCCGAGTCCTCTGCATTTGCGTTCTTTACAGAGGTATATTCCGTGATCCCTGCATCGGCTGCCGCTGAGGAAATCGCCGCCGCTGTGGAGTCCGTGTATCCCTCATCTGTCAGTCCGTCAACAGATGGACGGTTCGCAGACTGCGCGGTAAAGGTCTTTGCCGCCAGCGCTCCTGCATCTGAGATGGTCAGAGTATCTCCCTGCGAAGAAGTTGTCACTGTCTCGTCCTGATCCTGTGAAGCCGTGTTGTTCTTCTGCGCCTCACCTGTGGAGAGCTTTCCTGCCCCCAGAAAACTTGTGGCCAGGTTGTAAAGGGCAGTGCTGCCTGCCTGAATTGATTGTACCATTTTAATTCCTTCTTTCCCATTATATTGGCTGGGATACAGCTTTCCGCGGATTAACAGTTGTATGGCTGCCTGTATGATATTTCGGTTCAGAAGGAATCCGCTGAATGGATTTCACAATATCTACACACAATGTTCACAATTAAAGACAGGGCTGCGGCCATAAGGTTACTGCCGCAGCCAATGTCATTAAGTTAAGGTTTTTCCGTCCCTCAAAAAAATGCCCACCCCGAT
>CAYPSH010000008.1:0-17816 GCA_964413445.1 uncultured Acetatifactor sp. | reverse complement strand
TGTCGCGTTAAAACGGCTGTAACCGATGCCGTGACGGCACTCGTAGGAATCCAGTTCGGCCCTTGTGGGCTGCCAGCCGGGATTCCAGATGGTATCGCCCTCTTTGATGTACAGGTACTTGCCGTTTCCGTCTGTCGGCACGTTGTTGTAGCGGTAGCGCGTCAGGCGAAGGAGCTTTGCGTCCTTGTAAAAGCTGTAGCCGCCGCAGGTGTTGGACAGAAGGGTAAAAAAATCCCCTGACCCGAGATAGTTGATCCAGGGCAGAGGAGTCTTTGGTGTGGTGATCACGTATTCCTGACAGGAATCGTCAAAATAGCCAAATTTCATAGCGTAATCCTCCGTTTTAAAATGATGAGAGATGACCAAAATGAAGTGCGTAACGAAAACGATTAAGCTTGTTTTGAATATGGTTGAAGTATACATTGGAATCTGAAAAAAATCAATATAAATCTGAAAAATAAACAAAATATAGCATTAAGAACAATTTTGCGACAATTGAAAAACGAAGGACTGAGAAGACGGAATAACTTAATTAGTTTCGTATGAATAATAAAAATATAGTAAAAGAACAACTCGAAGCTGACAATATGCACAAAAAATAATTTTAAAAACTGTCTAATCAATACAAATCGCGCAAAAAATGAAAAACATATATTGCAAATTTTTGGAAGTTGTTGTACATTTAAGACACGAAAACGATTAAGTTAAAACAATAACAACAAATAAAAGAATACATCACGCAGTATAATCAATGTGGCAGAAAACCAGATGCGGTAAGGGAGAATGTTATGACATCGATCAAGGATATCTCTAAGGCCTGCGGAGTATCGGTGGCAACAGTCAGTAAGGCTCTGAATGACCACAAAGATATCGGGGAAGAGACAAAAAAGAATATCAGGAAAGTCGCAAGGGAGATGGGGTATTCCCCAAACTTTGCAGCCAGGGCGCTTAAGACGAACAGAACGTATTCTATCGGTGTGCTGTTTGTGGATGACGCGAGCAGCGGACTGACACATGATTATTTTGCGGGAGTGCTGGACAGTTTCAAGAGAGCCGCGGAAGAGTGCGGCTACGATATCACCTTTATCAACAGCAGCAAGGCCAGAAAAAACGGTATGTCATATCTGGAACATTGCAAGTACAGGGGCTTTGACGGTGTTGTGATCGCATGCATTGACTTCGGCGATCCGGAGGTGACTGAGCTTTTGCGGAGTGATATACCGGTGGTGACCGTGGATTATGTATTTAACAACCGCATTTCCGTCGTCTCGGACAATGTGGGCGGCATGAAGGAACTGGTCGAGTATATCCTGGCAAAAGGACATAAAAGAATTGCTTATTTACATGGGGCGCCGTCCATGGTGACGACCAATCGTCTTTCCAGCTTTTACAAAACGCTGGAACAGCACGGGATCGAGATTCCGGACAGCTATGTCAGAGAATCGCCTTACCGGGACACAGAGACGGCAAAACGCCTCACTGATGAGCTCCTGGAGCTCACCGAGCCACCGACATGTATCCTCTATCCGGACGACTTTGCAGCGCTCGGCGGAATCAACGCAGTCAGGGGGAGAGGGCTGCGGATTCCTGAGGATCTGTCGGTGGCCGGGTATGATGGGACGCAGGCAGCCTGTTATCTGATGCCTCAGCTGACTACTGTGAAGCAGGACACGGAGCAGATCGGCAGCGTGGCGGCCAGGCAGCTTGTCAGCATGATCGAGAGGCCGAAGACAACACTGGTGGAACAGATCCTGATCCCCAGCAGACTTTTGGAAGGCGGTTCCGTGGCGGACATTTCACCGGAGCAGGCTCCGGGTGGACTGTAAAAGAAAGGGTTGAGGAGGAAAACACTGTATGAAGGGGTTTTTACACAACACATGGAAACACAGGGCACATGTGGTTCTTGCCCTGCCGGCATTTCTGATCTTGTTCTTCATTATGTATGTTCCTATGGCTGGCCTGGTGATGGCCTTTAAGTCCTTTGATTTTACAAAAGGTATCTGGAAGAGCCCGTGGAACGGAATTGAGAATTTCAAATTCCTGATCGCTTCAAAAAATACCTTCCTTTCCATGACGGCGAACACGCTGATGTATTACGTTATCTTTACTGCGATCGGAACATTCTTAAATGTTGTCCTCGCGATCGCGATCGATCAGTTTGTGTTTAAGAGAGTTGCAAAGGTAATGCAGACATTGATGATCATCCCCGTCTTCATCTCCTATGCGGCGGTACAGTTTGTCGTATACGCTTTCATCAGTACAGACACAGGTATTCTGAACAATACTGTCGGGATGAGCACCAGATTTTATTCTACGGCGAGCCTCTGGCCGGCGATCCTTACCATTGTGAAAATCTGGAAGGACACAGGCTACGGCTCAGTCCTGTATATGTCGGTGTTGGCGGGAATTGACACATCTCTGTACGAGGCCGCCGAGATCGACGGGGCAAACAAGTGGCAGAAGATATGGCATATCACGCTGCCGGCGCTGATTCCCATGATCACTGTGATGCTGCTTCTCTCGGTGGGCAATGTCATGAGGTCGGATACAGGTCTGTTCTACCAGGTGACGAGAAACAGCGGCGTGCTTTACTCGACCACCCAGGTGATCGATTCCTACGTACTGAATGCGATCTTCAAGAATTCCAATTTCGGATTCACCGCGGCGACGAGCTTCTTCCAGTCTATGGTAGGGCTTTTGATGATGCTTCTGGCAAATGGGCTGGTGCGCAGGGTCCATCCGGAAAACGCACTGTTTTAAGGAGGAGAGAAGAGTATGGGTAAGAGAAAGGGGAATGCTGCAGATCTGGCTCCGTCCAGAAGTGAGAGAAAGGGGATCGGACAATACATACTTGGGTTTTTCCTTCTGGTGTTTACCTTGTTCTGTTCGCTGCCGATCCTGCTTGTGTTCATAGCAGCTGTTACGGATGAGAAGACGATAGCGTCAAACGGATTCAGCTTTTTCCCGGCGAAGTGGTCGCTGGCAGGCTTCAATGCGGTGCTCAGGTACGGCACCCAGCTGGCCTACTCCTACGGGATCACCATTTTTGTGACAGTGTTCGGAACAATGCTTGGCCTGATGGTCATGAGCATGTTTGCCTATTCCATCAGCAGACCGGATTTCAGACTGTCAAAGTTTCTGTCGGTCTACCTGCTGATCCCCATGTTGTTCAACGGCGGACAGCTCTCCGGGTACATTGTATTTACAAGCTACTACGGCCTCAAGGACAGTATCTGGCTCCTGATCCTTCCGCTGTGTGTCAGCACCATGAACGTGATCATTTTGAGGACCTATATCGCAAACAGTATTCCGCAGGAGCTGATGGAGGCTGCCAAGATCGACGGCGCCGGAGAGTACAGGACATTTTTCCAGATCACTCTGCCGCTCATGAAGCCTTCGCTGGCGGCGGTCGGATTTATGATGGCCACATCCTACTGGAATGACTGGCAGAACGCACTGCTCTACATCGACACAGACAAGAAAAAGCCTCTGCAGCTTTTGCTTGTCAACATCCAGAAGAGCATTGAATTCCTGCTGAACAACTCCAATGTTCCCGCCTCGGTGAGAGCGGCCATGGGAGGAACGATCCCGCAGTACTCGGCGACGATGGCAACGGTGGTCGTGGTCATAGGACCTATCATGGTCGTGTATCCTTTCTTCCAGAAGTACTTTATAAAGGGACTGACAGTGGGCTCCGTGAAGGGCTGAAAAATGAGGGGATCACAAAGAATATTCGGGATGAAGGGGAGTAATCATCCTTTGAATATAAAAAAATATAAGGGAGGTTCTAAAACATGAGACACAATGCAATGAAAAAAGTTGTTTCGACAGCAATGGCCTGTGCAATGAGTGCAACCCTGCTTGCAGGATGCGGTTCCGGCTCGACCACACAGGTGTCAGAGGGGAGCACCCCGCTTGCGGCATCCAGTGACGGCGTGGTGACCATCAACCTGACGAGATGTACGTTCAACCTTGCAAACCCTGACACCGCACAGGTGCAGAAGGTTCAGGATGCGATCAACGAGTACATCAAGGACAAGATCAATGTTCAGATCAATCTGACGGATATCGGCTCCAGCGAGTATTCCGACAAGGTAAACCTTGCGCTGGCAAACAATGAGATCAACCTTCTCTGGACGGCTTCCTGGGAGAGCGTTATCGGTACAAACGATCTGGTTCCCAGTAACGCGGTTTACGATCTGACGGATATCATCCAGGGGACCACACTCTACAACTCCATGGCTGAGGGGCAGTGGGAAGCGACCAAGTATGACGGGAAGATTTATTTCATCCCTGTATACAAGGACAATGTAGAAGGCTATGACCTGATGTTCCGCCAGGATCTGGTAGACAAGTACGGCTGGGATGTATCTTCCGTCAAGACGCTGGCTGACATCGAGCCCATGCTGGCAGACGCAAAGGCAGAAGGCTTAAAGTATCCTTATCTGACCCAGAAGACCGCTATGTTCTACAGATATTACATCGACAGTTATGACTTCTTCACCGCAGACTCCACCTCAAACTGGGTGGCAGTGGACAGAGATACCAACACTGTTGTTGACACCATCCTGACAGACGACTACAAGGAGTTCTGTACTCTGATGGCCAAGTGGGCGGAGGAAGGCTACATCTCTGAGGACGATGTGACCAAGACCACCACAGATACCACCACACAGACTCAGGACTGGGCTGTTTCATGGTGGACAGACATCCCTGTAAACGACGAGGCAAACTCCCGTTACAACCAGGATGTTGCAATGACAGCTGTGACCAGCAGATGGGCACACTCCACATCCGCACTGGGTTCCTGCTACTGCGTGACAGCAAACAGCACTGCTGAACAGGCACAGGCTTGTATCGACTTCATGGGACTGCTTTACACCGACAGCACACTGGCTGACCTCTACACCTTCGGTATCGAGGGCGAGGATTACACCTATGATGCAAACGGCCAGGTGACTCAGACCAGCGACAAGTACAACCACTCCATGTGGGAGTCCGCTTCCGCTACGATCGTAACTCCTCTGGACAATGAGCCCGCAAACAAGGCTGATCTCTATGATGCGTTCAACGGCGGTGCAAACACCTCCTGCGCAGCAGGCTTCCGCTTTGACAAGTCTCCTGTAGAGGCACAGTATACCGCATGCCAGAATGTCTTTGAACAGTACGGCTTCCCTCTTGAGAACGGCGGCGTCGCTTCCAAGGATGTAGAGTCCACGATCGAAGCTTACCAGGCAGCTCTGGATGAGGCGGGATATCAGGATGTCCTGGCTGAGTTCCAGAAGCAGTACGAGGCATGGAAGTAATCGAAGTAAAAGGACAGCTAACAGCATAAAGTCAGCTAAAACAGTGCCGGTCTATTCCTGCAGCGGGATTAGACCGGCACTTTTTA
Organism: uncultured Acetatifactor sp.; assembly: GCA_964413445.1. Classification (GTDB taxonomy): domain Bacteria; phylum Bacillota; class Clostridia; order Lachnospirales; family Lachnospiraceae; genus Acetatifactor. Next base: position 12,424 of record CAYPSH010000008.1, on the reverse strand, counting down.
AGGAGGTTATCGGCATGGGACATTATCAGTCGTTTGAGACAGTTGTCTACTGCACGGCGCCGTGGGTTGCGAGCGTGACAGAGGAGCAGCTTGCAAAGCAGTATGAATTTATGGAGAGATACATCGGTCTGGACAAGGTTTATGTGGAGCCGTTCAGGGACTGCCTCGCGTCAAAGGAGCAGGTCCGCATGGTGAAGAAATTTTTTGAGGGGCATCATGTAAAGGTCTCCGGCGGCATTACCACCGTGACGAAAAATCTGTCTGCGGAGGATGAGAAGCGGCACCGCCTTTTCGGCACCTTCTGCTACAGCAATCCTGCCATGCGGGAGCACCTGAAGAAGATGGTGGAATACACGGCGGAGGAGTTCGACGAGCTGATCCTGGACGATTTCTTCTTTACGCAGTGTACATGCGAGGACTGCATGAGGGAAAAGGGGGACAAAAGCTGGGAGGAATTCCGCCTTGAAAAAATGATGGAGGTGTCGAAAAATCTTGTGATCGCACCCGCAAAAGCGGTCAACCCGAAGATCCGTGTCGTCATCAAGTACCCGAACTGGATGGAGAGCTATCAGGAGACAGGCTACAATCCGGGAAAGCAGCGGGAAATCTTTGACGGTATCTACACCGGCACCGAGACGAGACATCCCGTACTTCAGGATCAGCATCTGCCGAGATATCTGAGTTATTCCCTGCCGCGCTATATGGAAAATGTCGCCCCTGGCAGAAACGGCGGCGGGTGGTTTGATCCCTATGAGTGCTTCCAGACGGACACTTACCTGGAACAGGCTTATCTGACATGCTTTTCGAGGGCGCGCGAGATCATGCTGTTCTGCTGGCCTTCCCTGTACAATAACCGTCTTGTGGTGCCGCTCGGCTTTCAGTTAAAAAAGATTGATGACATCCTCACAAGAATCGGAAATCCGACGGGAACGCCGGTCTATCTGCCCTTTGATGCGCAGGGGGAGGATCATCTGGAGGACTATCTCGGCATGCTGGGCATTCCCTTTGAGCCGGTGTGCGATTTCCCGGAAAAGGCGGGAGAGATATTCCTGACTGCGGCCGCGTTAAAGGATCCGAAGATCGTGAGCAAATTGAAGGCATATGTCAAAGACGGCGGAAAGGCGATCGTGACTTCCGGCTTTCTCATTGGGGCGCTGGAGCGGGAGGGGGTTCCCGCGGAGGAAGACATCCGGGAGATGACCTCCATCCGCTACCGCCAAAGACGGCTGGAGGGAAGAAGCTTTCAGGTTTCCGGTATCGGGGAGAAAGAGAATCTGAAGGCATATGTCTCGGGAAACAGAGACATCAGCTGGCCGCTTCTGGAGCACAGGAACAATGCGTCATGGTCCCTGATCAATGTGGCGCAGGGGGATATCCATGCCAGTATCCTTTTGCGTGATACCTATGGCAGGGGTGAGATGATCACGCTGAACGTGCCGGATCTGTATTCACAGCTGAAGGAATATCCGAAGGAAGCGCTTGCGAGGATCCGCGCAGAATTTGCGGGAACGGATGGCATCTATCTGGATGCACCGGCACAGATCTCGCTCTTTACCTACGATGACGGCAGCTTCGGGCTTTACTCCTATACGGCGGATGGCTGCGCGCCCGCAGACATAGAACTTCACATTCCGGGAGATGTCCGGGAGATCATAAGGATTTCGGAACTGCCGGAAAATGACAGAAGGAAGGTGCTTGAACGAAGCGGGGCATCCGGCGCGGGATCTATTTTCAAAATCCGTATAGAACCCGGAGAGATGCTGTTCTTTACGATTCCGAAATAAAACCGTTTCCTGATCCGCAGCGGCGTAAGCCTGCCGGATCATGACTGCCAGAGGAGGTTGTCACCTTTTAGGAGTGATGGCCTCTTTTTTTGTTTCTGCCATCCCCTTCTGCAAACCGAAAAATAGAATACAATAAAACATTATCGTAAAAAGACATTTACTTTTTGCGGAAATTATATTATACTAAAAAGGAACAACAAAATTATTATCTGATTTTAAGAATTATAAAATCCGAAAATGTGTTTAAGATTGTAACTGGAAGGGAAAAGTGGGTTTGCGCCTTCGGCCGGAGGGCCGCGGGCAGAGGAAAGGCATGGTGATCAGTATGGAAAAGGTAAAAAAAAGAGAGAAAAAGCCGCCGCAGATGACGACAGAGGAACTTGAGAGGGCACTTGACCGCTTTGGAATCGGGATGCCTTTTTCGTCCAGCACATGGCATGAATATGTGGCGAGATGGGAGCGCAGTGAGCAGAGAAAACAGAGGTGGATCGAAAGATGGCAGGCTTTCAAGGCAGTGTTTGCAGGCGGCAAGCCGGGCGGCAGATGAGTCTGTTATACTTTCCGCTCTGATAAGTCTTCTGCCGTCTTTACGCCCTCCGCAAAAGAGTGTACAATGGTTGAAGTACAGGAATCAGTAAGGGAAAAGGAGAAGGCGACAAGATGGCAGAAGAATTGAAGAACAGAAAGGATGTCCCCGGGGATCTGACCTGGGATCTGACGCAGATCTATGAGACGGAGGAGGACATGTTCCGGGACGCAGAGCGGGTCAGGGAGATGGCGAAGCATATTGCGGAGACCTGGAAGGGAAAGCTGAACACGCCGGAGGCGATCAGTGCCTGTGTCACGGAGTACAGAAAGCTCCAGGAAGTGATCACGCTGGTCTATCAATATTGCAGTCTGGCGGTGTCTGTGGATTATTATGACAATCACAACCAGGAGCGCATGGGCAGGATCAGCCGTCTGGACTCTGAGATCAACAGTGAGCTGAGCTTCATAAGAAGCGAGATCATGGAGCAGGAGGAGTCGGTGATCGGGAAGGCGGCGGAAACAGACGTAGGAAACAGCTGCTTTTTAAAGGATGTGCTGCGGGACAAGGCGCACAGGCTGCACCCGGAGGCGGAGCGTGTATTGTCCGCGCTGGGGCAGACGATCAACAACAGCCCCTATGAGACCTATAACTCGGCGAAGCTGGCTGACATGAAGTTTGACGCCTTCTATGCGAAGGGGGAAAAGCATCCGCTCGGCTATTCGCTCTTTGAGGATAATTATGAGTATGAGCCGGACACGGAGATCAGACGCGCCGCCTTTGCCGCCTTTTCCGGGAAGATAAGGGAGTATGAAAATGTGACGGCAACCGCCTACAACACCCAGGTGCAGACGGAGAAGACGCTCGCCGGACTGCGCGGGTTTGACTCAGTCTTTGACTATCTGCTCTTTGAACAGAAGGTATCAAGAGAGCTCTACGACCGCCAGATCGACCTGATCACGGAAAAGCTTGCCCCTCATATGAGAAAGTATGCAAGGCTGATCCAGAAGGTCCACGGTCTGGATAAAATGACATTTGCCGACCTGAAGCTTCCCGTAGATCCCGGCTATGCGCCCGGAGTGACCATAGAGGAATCAAAGGAATACATCGAAAAGGGGCTCTCCGTCCTGGGCGATGACTATGTGGAGATGATCCGGACGGCGTACAGGGAGCACTGGATTGACTTTGCACAGAATAAGGGCAAGGAAACCGGGGGCTTTTGTGCCAGCCCCTACGGAAAGCATTCCTACATCCTGATGACCTGGAACAACAAGATGTCGGATGTCTTTACCCTGGCTCACGAGCTGGGCCATGCGGGGCATTTCAGGATCTGCAACAGCACACAGTCCATTTTTGACACCGAGGTGTCCTCCTACTTTGTGGAGGCTCCTTCCACCATGAATGAGCTGCTGATGGGGCACTATCTTCTGAAGAACAGCACGGATAAGAGGTTCAGACGCTGGGTGTTGACCTGTATGGTCAGCAACACCTACTACCATAATTTTGTGACACATCTGCTGGAGGCGGCCTACCAGAGAGAGGTGTATCAGCTTGTGGACGCCGGCAGCAGCGTGCAGGCGGAAACCTTAAGCAGGATCATGCGGGGCACCCTGGAAAAGTTCTGGGGAGATGCGGTGGAGATAGGCGAGGGTGCGGAGCTGACCTGGATGCGCCAGCCGCACTACTATATGGGGCTGTACTCCTACACCTACAGCGCAGGGCTCACGGTGGCCACTCAGGTGTGCAAGCGCATCGAGAGGGAAGGGGATGCGGCTGTCCGGGACTGGAAGAAGGTCCTGGCGGCGGGCAGCACTCTGGACCCGGTGGGACTGGCGGCATTGGCAGGCATCGATATCACAACGGATGCGCCGCTTCTTGATACCATTGAGACCATCGGCGCCATGATCGATGAAATCTGTGAGCTGTCGGAATAAAGTTTTCCGTATCAAAGAAAGAGAGAAAGAAAGAGACGGCTCAAGACTTGACGGGTCATGAAAGATATTTTATAATAAAATAGATTATGGCAAAGCGCTGCACGTACACATCCTTTGCCCGGATAGGAGAGCCGATGATAAAGAGCATGACAGGTTTCGGCAGATGTGAGATCGCCGAGAACAGCAGGAAATTCACGGTGGAGATGAAATCGGTAAATCACCGTTACCTTGATGTCAACATCAAGATGCCAAAGGCCCTGAATTTTTTTGAGTCAGCTATCAGAAGTGAACTGAAGAACTATATTGCCCGGGGCAAGGTGGATCTTTTCATCACCTATGAGGATATGTCGGAGCACAAGCAGACGGTCCGCTACAACAGGGATGTGGCCGCGGAATATATGAAGTATCTCGGACAGATGGCAGAGGAATTCGGTCTGGAAAATGATGTGCGGGTATCCACGCTCTCCAGATATCCCGAGGTGTTCACGATGGAAGAGGCCGGAGTGGACGAGGAGGAGCTCTGGAAGGAGCTGCAGAAGGCCATTGACGGTGCGGCGGAGATGTTTGTGGAAAGCCGCATCACAGAGGGTGAGCATTTAAAGACCGACCTGATCGAAAAGCTGGACGGGATGATAAAGATTGTGGACATTATCTCGGAGCGCTCTCCCCAGATCATTTCGGAATACCGGCGCAGGCTGGAGGACAAGGTCCGGGAACTGCTGGGGGACACCACGGTGGATGAGGGCAGGCTTTTGACAGAGGTGACCATCTTTGCGGATAAGGTCTGTGTTGACGAGGAGATCGTCAGGCTCAAAAGCCATATCGAGACCACGAAGCAGACACTGCTCCAGGGGGGCTCCATCGGCAGAAAGCTCGACTTTATCGCACAGGAGATGAACAGGGAGGCCAACACCATCCTCTCCAAGGCAAACGATCTGGAGATATCCAACTGTGCCATTGAGCTGAAGACGGAGATCGAAAAGGTGCGCGAACAGATCCAAAATATCGAATAGCCGGGAAGGCGGATTTATGTTGATTCATATCGGATTCGGGAATATTGTGAATACGGCAAAGATCATTGCGATCGTCAGCCCGGAATCCGCTCCCGTCAAGAGGCTGGTACAGAATGCCAGGGAAAAGGGCATGGCCATAGATGCCACTCAGGGGCGAAAGACCAAGGCGGTGCTTGTGATGGAGAACAGCCAGGTGGTGCTGTCGGCACTTCTGCCGGAAACCATCGCCGGACGGGTACAGGCGGGACAGGACACCGCGGACAGCCAGACTGCCCCGGAAGAGCAGCAGAGAAGCCCGGTATCAGAGGAAGCAAAATGAAAATGAAGGAAAAAGGATTATTGATCGTCATTTCCGGCTTTTCGGGAGCGGGAAAGGGCACACTTGTGAAAGCTCTGTTGAAAAAATATGACAATTATGCGCTGTCTGTCTCGATGACAACCCGTGCGCCCAGACCGGGAGAGCGGGATGGCGTTGAATATTTTTTCACAGACAGGAAACATTTTGAGGAGACGATCAAACAGGACGGACTGATCGAGTACGCTCCTTACTGCGGCAATTATTACGGCACTCCGAAGGCTTATGTGGAGGAGCAGCTTGCGGCAGGGAAAAATGTGATCCTGGAGATAGAGATCCAGGGAGCCTTAAAGATCAAGGATAAATTTCCCGAGAGTCTGCTGATCTTTGTGACTCCGCCCAGTGCGGACGAACTGAGGAGAAGGCTGGAAGGCAGGGGCACGGAGAGCGAGGATGTCATCGCAAGGCGTCTTGCCCGTGCAGCAGAAGAATCAGAAGGCGTGGAAGCCTATGATTATATAGTGATAAACGACAGTCTGGACGAATGCGTGGAGGAGGTTCATCAGATGGTGAACGCAGCCCGGAGAGCGCCGGTCCGCTGTCAGGATCTGATACAGGAAATCAGAACAGAACTCAAAAGTTTCGAGGAAGGAGCAAAATAAACATGTTACATCCATCTTATTCCGATCTTATGAAGGTCGTAAACAGCGACGTTGAGCCCGGCGAGGCACCTGTGGTGAACAGCCGTTACTCCATCGTTATGGCAACCTCCAGAAGAGCAAGACAGATCATCGCGGGGGAGGAGCCTCTGGTGGAAGAAAAGGGCAGAAAACCTCTTTCTGTGGCGATCGATGAATTGAATCAGGGCAAGATCAAGATCCTGGGAGATGAAGAGTAGATAGAGAATTTATGGTAGCTGGTTGTACGCCAGCTACTTTAAGTTGTAAAGAAAGGTTTGTATGAAGATTTTATTTATATCGCTTGGGTGTGACAAAAATCTGGTGGACACAGAGATGATGCTTGGCATGCTGCGGGAGAAGGGTTATGAATTTACGGACGATGAAGAGGAGGCTGACATTGTTGTGGTCAACACCTGCTGCTTTATCGGAGATGCCAAGGAGGAGAGCATCAACACACTTCTGGAGATGGCGGAACTGAAGAAGGGCGGAAGGCTGAAGGCGCTTTTAGCCACGGGGTGTCTCGCACAGCGCTACCGGGAGGAGATCCAGAAGGAAATCCCGGAGGTGGATGCCATCCTGGGGACCATGGCAATCGAGGAAATCGTGACGGCTGTGGAGGAAGTGCTCGCGGGCCGCGGAAAAAACCATTACAGGGATCTGAACACTGCACCGGCCGTCTTCCGGAACCGTGTGGTGACGACAGGGGGGCATTTTGCCTATCTGAAAATAGCGGAGGGCTGTAATAAGCGCTGCACCTACTGTATCATCCCAAAGGTCAGAGGAGATTACAGGAGTGTCCCGATGGAGGAGCTTGTGGCGCAGGCCGGGAAACTGGCGGAGAACGGCGTGAAGGAGCTGATCCTGGTGGCCCAGGAAACCACGCTTTACGGAGTGGATCTCTACGGGAAAAAAAGCCTGCCCGGGCTGCTGAAAAAGCTGGCAGAGGTGGAGGGGATCCGCTGGATCAGGATCCTGTACTGCTATCCCGAGGAGATCACGGACGAACTGATCGAGACCATCGCCACAGAGCCGAAGGTCTGTCATTATCTGGACATCCCGATCCAGCACGCCTCCGATGAGTTTTTAAAGCGGATGGGCAGGCGGACAAACGAGGAGGAACTGCGCGGACAGATAGAAAAGATCAGAGAGCGTATCCCGGACGTCTGTCTGAGGACTACCCTGATCAGCGGCTTCCCGGGCGAGACAGAGGAGGATTACGAGGAACTGTACCGCTTTGTCAATGAGATGGAATTTGACCGCCTGGGCGTTTTCCCCTACTCCAGGGAGGAAGACACCGATGCTGCGGAGCTTCCTGACCAGATAGACGAGGAGGTCAAGGAGGCGCGAAGGGATGAACTGATGGAACTTCAGCAGGCCATCGCCTTTGAAAAGGCGGAAGATATGATCGGAAAAGAGCTGGAGGTCATGGTGGAGGGGAAGGTGGCGGACGAAGATGTCTATGTCACCAGAACCTACAGGGATGCCCCCAATGTGGACGGCTACCTTTTCCTGATGACCGGCGCGGACCTGATGACCGGCGATTTTGTCAGGGTGCTGGTCACGGATTCCAACGAATATGATCTCATAGGAGAACCTGTTTTATGAAAAATATGAATTTACCCAACAAGCTGACAATGTTCCGAGTAGTCCTGATCCTGCCGTTTGTGGTGATCCTGTTAGGCGGGGAGGCCGGATGGTTCGGTCCGAACAGGCTGATACCGGACCTGATCGCCCTCGGCATCTTTATCGTGGCGAGCCTGACGGATCTGATCGACGGAAAGATCGCGAGAAAATATCATCTGGTGACGAACTTCGGGAAATTTATGGACCCGCTGGCGGATAAGCTTCTTGTCAGCGCAGCCCTGATCGCCCTTGTGGATATGGAAAGGATCCCCGCCTGGGTGGTCATCGTCATCATCAGCAGAGAGTTTATCATCAGCGGTTTCAGGCTGATCGCCTCCGACAACAATGTGGTGATCGCCGCAAGCTACTGGGGGAAGTTTAAGACCACCTTCCAGATGGTGATGGTGTGTCTGATGATCTCCGGGCTGGGAGATCTGTTTACACCTGTGCGGATCCTGACGGATGTCATCATGTGGATCGCGCTGGCGCTGACGGTGATCTCCCTGGCGGATTATCTTGTAAAAAACAAATCGGTGATGGCGGAGCAGAAGTAGAAGCAAAGCGGAAAGCGAGGAAGAGATGACAGTAGAGTTTATCTGTGTTGGTACGGAATTGCTGCTCGGAAATATCGTCAATACAAATGCGGCGTTTTTGTCCGAGAAATGTGCGGGGCTGGGACTTTCCTGCTATTTTCAGACGGTGGTGGGAGACAATGCTGAACGCCTTGCCTCGGTGCTGAAGACCGCGAGAAAGCGGTCGGATATCGTGATCCTTTCCGGGGGACTCGGGCCTACGGAGGACGATCTGACAAAGGAGACGGCGGCGAAGGTGTGCGGCAGAAAGCTGGTGCTCCACGAGCCCAGCAGAAAGGCCATAGAAACCTATTTTCAAAAAAGAGGGATCGAACTCACGGACAACAACTGGAAGCAGGCAATGCTGCCGGAGGACTGCATTGTCCTGGACAATCCCAACGGGACAGCTCCGGGCGTGATCATCGAGGAGGAGAACACGAAGGTGATCCTTCTGCCGGGCCCGCCGAATGAACTGGTCCCCATGTTTGAGGAAAAGGTGGCTCCCTATCTGTCGGCTCTCACCTCCACAGTGATCAGCTCCAGAACCGTAAAAATCTGCGGCGTGGGTGAGAGCAAGGTGGAGACAGTGATAAAGGATATGATCGACGCCCAGACCAACCCCACGCTTGCGACTTATGCGAAGACCGGGGAGGTGCATATCCGTGTGACCGCCGGTGCGGAGGATGAAAAGTCGGCGGCAAAGCTGATCAAGCCTGTTGTCAAGGAGCTGAAAAACCGTTTCGGCGACAGCATCTACAGCACGGAGGAGGAGACCACGCTGGAGAAAGCGGTGGTGGATCTTCTGAAGGCAAACAATCTGACGGTCACCTGCGCAGAGTCCTGCACGGGCGGCCTGCTCTCTGCGAGGCTCATCAATGTGCCGGGGGCGAGCGATGTGTATAAATCAGGGCTGATCACCTACTCCAACAAGGCAAAGCGGAAGTTCACCGGAGTCAAAAAGAGCACCCTCCACAAATACGGCGCGGTGAGTGAACAGACTGCCGGGGAGATGGCAAAGGGTGCGGCTCTTCTGGGAAAGGCGGATGTCGCGGTATCTGTGACCGGGATCGCAGGACCGGACGGCGGCACGGAGGAGAAGCCGGTGGGGCTTGTCTATATCGCCTGCAGCGTAAAGGGGAATGTGACGGTAAAGGAATTCCAGTTTGGCGGCAGCAGGAGCAAGGTGCGGGAATCCGCTGTCTCCGCTGCGCTGTGCCTGATGAGACACTGCATTCTGGAGTACTACAGCCAGGTGACCTTCGGAAAGAAAAATTAAAAAGAACAAAAGCGGCTGCGTGAAAATTTCTGAAACGCAGCCTTTTTGCTTGCGAAAAAGAAAGAAACGTGCTACACTTCTTTCTGTCTGATATTCCTTATAACCTGTCTTATATTCCGGCGTTTCGCCACAGGTTTCAAACAAAGATGAAAAATGGGGGTGAATGCCTTTGAGGGAGTTTTTCTGTACTCATAGTAGTGTAAGATGACAGTGTCAAAAAACAGGCAGGAAATGTAAATTGTAATTGACAAATCCGAACAGATGTTTTATCCTTTAAACATATAGAACATTTGTTCCTGAAAAGGAGAATCATATTATATGGAAAAAGAAGAAAAACTGAAGGCGTTGGATGCGGCTATCAGCCAGATTGAAAAGCAGTACGGAAAGGGTGCGGTCATGAAGCTCGGAGACCCTGCCTCACAGATGAATGTGGAGACGATCCCCACAGGCTCCTTAAGCCTTGACATCGCACTGGGACTGGGCGGCATCCCCAAGGGAAGAATCGTTGAGATATACGGACCGGAGTCCAGCGGTAAGACGACGGTCACCCTCCATATGATAGCGGAGGTGCAGAAGCGCGGCGGTATTGCCGGATTTATTGATGCAGAGCATGCCCTTGACCCGGTTTATGCGAAAAATATCGGCGTAGATATAGACAACCTCTACATCTCCCAGCCGGATAACGGTGAGGAGGCGTTGGAGATCACGGAGACGATGGTACGCTCCGGTGCTATCGATATCGTGGTGGTAGACTCCGTGGCGGCTCTGGTTCCCAAGGCGGAAATTGACGGCGATATGGGAGACAGCCATGTGGGACTGCAGGCGAGGCTGATGTCCCAGGCGCTGAGAAAGCTGACAGCGGTCATCAGCAAATCCAACTGTACGGTTATCTTTATCAACCAGCTTCGTGAGAAAGTGGGTGTCATGTTCGGCAATCCGGAGACGACCACCGGCGGCCGCGCCCTGAAATTTTACTCCTCCGTGCGCCTGGATGTGCGCCGCATCGAATCCCTGAAGCAGGGCGGCGAGGTCATCGGAAACCGCACCAGAGTCAAGGTTGTGAAGAATAAGATCGCACCTCCCTTTAAGGAGGCGGAATTTGACATCATGTTCGGCGAGGGAATCTCCAGGGAGGGCGACATCCTCGACCTGGCAGCAGGGCTTGACATCGTCGTGAAATCCGGTGCCTGGTATGCCTATGAGGGCAACAAGATCGGGCAGGGAAGGGAGAATGCAAAGCAGTACTTAAAGGACAACCCGGAAGTCTGTGAGGAGATCTCCCGCAAGGTGCGCGTACACTATGGCTTTGAGGATGCGGTGAGCGAGGATGGTAAGTCCGACGGGGAAAAGACCGATGGCAAAAGGACCGGGGCAAAAAATGTCTGACAGGCAGCCGGAACGGGAGCAAAGCCGGAGAGCATGGAAGGATAATCAGAAATGAGAGTGACGGGAATAGAGGAATTGTCCAAATCCCGCAGCAAAGTTTTTATTGATGAAGAATTCGCCTTTGTACTGTACAAAGGCGAATTGCGTTCTCATCACATAAACGTGGGACAGGAGATTGCTGAGGAGGACTATGCAGTCCTTGTGAACGAAGTGCTGCCGAAACGCGCAAAGCTCCGCGCGATGAACCTTTTGAAGAGCAGGGAGTACACCACAAAGCAGCTGCACGATAAACTGAAGACGGGCGGTTACCCGGAAGCGGTCATTCAGACCGCCATGGACTATGTGGCGGGCTTTCACTATACGGACGATCTGCGGTATGCCGCAGACTATATCACTGCCCATGAGAGTACCCGGAGCCGGTGCAGGATAGAGCGGGATCTTGCGGGGAAAGGGATCGACAGGGAAACCATGGAGGCCGCCTGGAGTGAGTGGGAGAAGCTGGGCGGAAAGCAGGATGAGCAGGAGATGATCAGGCGCCTTCTTGCAAAGAAGAAGTACGATCCGGAAAATGCGGACAGAAAAGAGATGCAGAGGATGTACGCCTTTTTGATGCGCAAGGGTTTTGCACAGGAGACGGTGCGCAGAGCGCTTGATGTCTGAACTTTCGGCTGAAACCATATATTCACTAATTTGCACAAATATCTCAAATAATTTCAAAAATATTTTGGGGGATTTGGGTCTTTCGCTTGACATACTACCAAATTAAGTTTATGATTTAACTGTTGTGGATTGCTTGTCAGATGGTAGGAGACTACCATATGGTTTAATGTACAATGAAAATTTCATAAGGAGGTGTTCCTGCAGATGTCACCATTAGTAGTGATCCTTCTTATGGTTGCTGCGGTTGTTGTAACAGCAGCTGCGACTTATCTGATCATCATAAACTATCAGAAGAAGTCTGCGGCTACTACGATCGGAAGCGCCGAGGAGAAGGCAAGAAAAATTATTGATGATGCTCTGAAGACTGCGGAAACTAAGAAACGCGAATCGCTGGTTGAGATCAAGGAAGAGTCCATTCGCACCAAGAATGAACTGGACAAGGAGATCAAGGAGCGGAGAGCGGAGGCGCAGCGCTATGAGCGCAGAGTTCAGCAAAAGGAGGAGACCGTGGACAAGAAGGCGGATGCGGTGGAAAAACGCGAAGCCTCACTGACAGCCAGAGAAGAGTCTCTCAACAGGATGAAGGATGAAGTGTCCAGGCTGAACGAGCAGCGAGTACAGGAACTGGAGAGAATTTCGGGATTAACCTCTGAACAGGCAAAAGATTACTTATTG